>CAYZQX010000105.1:0-10402 GCA_964480615.1 uncultured Chitinophagales bacterium
AAGCTCAGTTATATAATGACTAATAGTGATGGATTATGTGTATATAATGCTTATTATAAAAATGAGAAGGTAGTCAATAGTATGAAATTAGTAGATTGGCATGTATCTTATTCTAATGTGGATGGTTTTGGATACAGCGATGCCATAGGCTGTCCCTATTTTAGCTCAGCAGCAGTAGTTGCCGTAGAAGCCCCAGAAATAAATCCGATAATAGAAAATAATGACACTACTGGTTTTGTGCTTATACAATCCTATTGGAGTGAAGGATGGCCAGCACCATGTAATTACAATTACCAACAAAAGTTTGAATTCTACAAGGACGGTTCATTTAGAATGGGCGCAGCAAGTATAGGTCGTGGTTGTGGAATGGATGGCATATATCGACCCGTTATGCGTTATGATATAACCAATGCAAAATCAGCTATAGCTGAATATAAAGGTAATGACCAATGGAAAAATATTGATAAAGAATACTGGGTAAAGCAAAAAGACATTACCCCTTACTCAAAAGAAGGTTATCAATATAAAATTAAAGCCAGTGATACATATTCATATTATGTAGAACCCAGCCGTGGCCAGTTTAGCGATGGCGGTAGAAATGACAATGCATGGGTATATGTAACAAAAAAACACAATGAGTTAGAGGAAGGCAATACCGAATTAGCCACTATAGGGCCTTGCTGTAATCAGGATTATAAACAAGGTCCTGAAAAATTTATCAATCAAAATCCTGAATCTATAACCGATAGCGAATTTATCCTTTGGTATGTACCCGAAATGCGCAATGATAATAAGCCAGGTGAAGAATATTGCTGGGCTGAAAGAGTGCTAGTGGATGGTGTATATATTAATAAGATATTCCCTTGTTATGCAGGACCTAAATTCGTATTCATAAAATAAGAAGATGAAAAATATTATCATATTATTTGCCCTGCTCAATATGGGGTATTCATATTGTCAAAATACAAGTTGTGGAGGATTTCCTAAGTTCATCAACAAATTTGGATTAGACCCGCAGTATAGCGCTTTGAGTACTGATGAAAGCCGCTTCACTGGACTTTGTGTCATAAATAAAAATAGTCCACAGCAGGGTTATACAAAACCATTTCAGCATCCTACATGGGATGATTTCGGCACCTTAGCAACTATTATTCGCGATCCACAAGGCAACTGCTATGTATATCCATTGCCTACAGTGAATACGATAACTAACGATCCACTGAAACAAAATATTCTGCTGAGAGTTGACTCTGAATCGGGTGTATTAGCTCCTTATATGGAATTCAAAACAGGAGAGAAAAATAAATTTCAAAATCCATTTGGCTTAATGGGTCTTTGCTATGACTGCAAGAACAATACAATGTACGCTTCTAGTGTATATAATTCAGATCGAAAAAATGAAAAAGGTATTATCTATCATTTTGATCCAGAAACTAAACAAGTCATTGATGAACTTCCTAATATTGATGCCATAGGATTATATGTACTTGATATTAATGGTGAAAAAAAATTACTGATAGGGCGTGCTAGAACCTCTGATGTATATAGCATTACAATTGATTCAAATGGAAAATTCATTGGAACTCCCAAGCTAGAATTTACTATTGATGATTTAGGATTAAGAGGAGACGATAAAGTCAATAAATTTCAGATAGATCCTAAAAATGGAGATTTAATCGTATTTGGTGTAGAATTTTATTTCAACCTCATTGCACCATCGAAAGATCAGGCTGGCGCTTATAGATTTCGATACAACGCCACTCAAAAAAAATGGAATTTTATAAGTGTTGAAAGATAAAAAACAACTTTCTTTAAAAATTAATTGTGTGAATACCCTACTGCTATTATGAGTAGAATAAAAATTGAATTACCCCAGGCTCCAAACTTCAACTGTAAGTTAAGAATTAGAATTACTGATATCAATTATGGCAATCACTTAGCGAACCACGCTGTCCTCGAAATAGCTCATGAAGCCCGAATCTTATTCTATGAATCATTAGGCTATACCGAACTCAATTTAGATGGTGCAGGCACGGTAATGTCCGATGCAGCAATTCAATTTATAAACGAAGGATTCCACGGTGAAGAGCTACATATAAATATTTACATCACTGGATTTACTAGGGTTGGATTTGATCTGTATTACCTTTTTAGCAAGAGTGATGGCAAGGAAGTTTGTAGGATTAAAACTGGAATTGTATGCTTTGATTATACCGCAAGAAAAGTCATCCAAGTACCACAGAATTTTGTAAAGAAATTCCAATAAGTTCATTTATCACAAATTAATGATTAGGCAATTCTAAGATTTTTTAGCACTTTTGGCTAGTGCTAATGTTCATTTATTTTATAAGAACACAATCTACACTATTAAACAGAAAAAGATCGTCCTTTTTATAATGTCTTATTTCATAGATTTATCCTTCAAACTAAATAACTGCAATCAAATACAATTTAGATTTTGTATAAGCAATTATTGATTTGCATATAACACTTTGCGCTGCCAAAGTTATTATACTACTCTTAATCAAAAACAATAATAGTCAATATTGCTCAGTTCAATACACTGTGATTATATCCGAACAAGGTTTTTTTTGCGATAGGCATCGCAGTGAGCAACCAAGCGATAGCGCAGGTTCTTGTTGCCATTAGGAAAATAAAAAAATTCAGAAGTAAGCCCACAGCGAGGCACAAATCGAGCGATAGCGAAGATTCTTGCTTGCCATAGAAAATAAATCTTCCAGCAAGTAACGAGGAGTATAAGCGAATAATAAAACGCAGGCGCAGATTCTTGTTGCCAATAGAAAATAATATTATTTCACAAGCAATCAAGCCCTAGCGCAGATTCTTGCTACCTATAGCGAAAATAAAGTTGCAAGTAACCTGGGCCGCAGGCATCGCCATAATCGCAAACTAATGAGTTATTTAGCAAGCCCTACTTATTTACATTCATTGTCTCAAAATCACATTTCGTTTAGATAAAAATTTCTCAATTAGCACCTCCACTATTTTCTTGTAACTACCTATAATTTTTGTATTGTTACACCCACATAAAACTAACAATAGTAAAGTTGAAACAAGACTATTAGATCCCATTCTAATACATAAGAAATTGAAAACTATTATAAGACTTTCTCGAATATGATTACAGCCTTATTAAAGTCAGCAGAGGCATTAATTACACGGCGAAAATCATCGATCTTTTCTCTCTTAAGAAATACCTCCTGATACTCTTCGACAAGTGTGAACACAACTGAATTTCCTTCAGGGGCATAGTAGGAATAAAAACGCATAATGACTTTATTATCTTGTTTAACTTGCTCCTTGAGTGTAGCACCATCAATGGCTTTGACTGTGAAACCTTCTGGTATATTGACCTTTATTTTTCGTTTGTACAATACAGGATGACTCATTACAATATCACATTGTCGCTCATTTTCCTGATACATTTCCACTTGTGGCCCTATAACTTGGCCTAGTGAAAAAATATAATCATCACCAGCTTGTTCAAGTAATGCATTAGTAGTTACATCGCCTGTAATTATAAATGGTTTATTGAGTGTTGCATAATCATTACCTATATTTTCGATCTTAACATTAGCAACCTCAGCGCCATTGATCATTCCTTTAAATACTTGCTTATTTAACTCCTCTTTCTCATTTTCATTTACAATCGAATAGATAGGTCTGAGCTGCTGTGCACGCAAGAACGTATATTCTTGGCGATGAGCGATGTTTGTAATTCCATTTTCTAAATCGAGGTTAACTATAGCATCTAAATTATTTTCACTTACTGGAAATTCACGATCACTAATATACTTAATCTTAGCAGGCTCTTGTATTTGGGTCTGCTCATTATAGTATGGCAAAAAATAGGCATATCCATTGATGTAAGCATCACTGATCATCCCATATCTCACTGTAATGTCGAGTGGGTCTAAGTACTTTTTATCCGCAGGAAAGTACAACAATTGATCGGATACAGAATACCAAAATGGGAACTCAGGATCTAGTGCAGGATTGGTGCTAGGGACAGTAAACACAAGCGAATATTTGATTTCCATAAAGTCAAATATTTTAACCATCAGTTTAAGTACCCCTGCCCTATTAGCGGTCTTGGACTTCAATACTTCCATAGCTTCATATAACTCAGGACTGTACTCATCTATTAGGCGAAAATTTGTTTTTATATATTCTTCAACAGCTACAATTTTTTCAGTTTCCGATTTTAATTTATTCCAACCTTGTTCTTTAATTAAGCTCTTGATTTTTTTATCTACATTGTTTTCATAAAAATAAATTGCTTGACTTTTAGCGGCTACAATGCTCTGCCATCCTTCACTAGGAATATCCGTTTTAATAGCCATCCTAGAAATGATTCTATGATCAATCCTCACTCTTGAATTGTTTCTTGAAGCATAGCGTTCATCATTGATGGGCATAATATTTCGCTCTTTGCCTACCAGACAAATCCTATCTTGATAATCACCATAAGAAATGGTTTCAAATCCATTGTAGCCTTTGGCATTCAGCTTATAAGTCGCAGGACTAACTATGGAAAATCTAGCTTCCTGTATTGGATAATCAAACTGAAAATAATTGCGTCCAAAGTACAGATCCATTGTTTTAATCTTGTACAATACTTCAATCTCTGAACCAGGTGTTAGTCCCTCTACCGCATAAATCATAAATGGCCCATGATCTTCAAAATTCTCAATATACTTGAATGATTCTTTGGGCATTTCCTTCACCACTCCTTCAGCACTTATGACCCTTACTTTGAGCTCCACTAAAGAGTCCACATTATACATTGATATATACCCTTTATTGTGGCGATCAATTGCTGTTTGATCCCTAACCCGCGTAATGGTGTGATGTGTTTCATAGGTAAATGGGATACTGCGATCAGTATCTCTTACATCTATATCAATTTCATAAAGCATTCCTATGGACGATGCCCCAGGAAATGGTGCATGCAGTTTTGACAATACAGGCTGCTCTTCCCACACGATAGGCTCATATAACTGCCCAAATAACAAATTACTACAGAGCGATATAATAATAACTATTACTATTCTAAAATACAGCAAACGGCATAAAAATTGTAAACTCATAGGTTATATATTAAATTAATTAATTAAGGGAATCAACTGCAACACGTTTATGCTATTTCAAAAAAAACATACTAACACGAAGCATAAATATAATAATATTGGATTATTTTTTCACTAATGTCAGTGACTGATTATAAATCTTTCTCAATTCTTGCAACATTTTATTCCACAATTTAAAATGTGGAATATCCAATACGAGGGTATCAATGTATATACTATTCCTACATACCACTTTGTTTCCTAACCGCTCATACTTTACATCATAGCCAAATAGATTGTCAAAATCATTATGAACACTCTCAGGTAGCTGCTTTAACTCGTAGCCATTAGGAATTTCAAAAACAACAATATTGGTGTTCATTAAAGTGTTATCATAACTGATAGGCAGCTTACGCTTTAAAGTATCTATTGATTGATTGATAAATGGTTTTTCCAATATTAAATTTATGTACAATTCATCCCCAATTTTTCTAGTATAATTCTCAATATAAAAATCATAATTAGCAATCAAATTGTTTTCTCTCTCTTGCAAGCCTTTCCACTCTACATTTCCAAGTATAAACTTATTATTACCCTTACTCAAAAAAGCCCTATTGAACTGTTTAGTTTCTTCATCATTCTTGCCATTGATTTTGTATTGCAAGTCGATCTTTCGATAGGACGCAGCAGTCAATCTACCATTTCCATTAATTCTATTTTTTTCTAAATCTATGGTCAATGAAACTGAATCTACCATTGCATTTTTATTTGCTTCTATGACTGGCAATTTTATCACTTCATAATTTTTCGCATCGATCCCCACAAGTCCTTCTTTTCCTTGAATAAAGGAGGTAAAAAGTTGAAATGGTTGATATTCTCCTGTAGCATCTAACATTCTTTTTTGCCCATCAATTTCTACACAGGCGATCATGTGATTATCTGCAGCACTCGTAGCAAGCTCATCATATCGATACGGTATATCCCTTGAGCCTATCCACACTGGCCAAGCTTTAAGACCTGCTATCCTACACATATTCACAATCAGTATGGCCATATCCTTACAATCGCCGTATTTCTTATTACATACTTGTGTTGAATTGCGAGGAATAAACCCCTCCATTCCATGCTCAAATGCGATGTACTTAATATTATCCTGTACCCAATTATAGATACTTCTCGCTTTCTCATTCGCGGAAATCCTATTACCCACTATTTTTTTAGTCATTGCTTTAAGACTATCATCAGGTTCTACTAACACATCCTTAGTGAGTTGGAAATACTGATTATACAATGCATCTAAGTCACCAGTTACAGGCGTCCACTGGCCAGCTTTATCTTTGTATCCCTTTATATACACGGCTATATGAGGCACCCACGATAACACAGGAGGTGCAGAATCTTCAAATTCAAATTTTGGCACATCAGTACCTTTCCATTCATATACTTTATAGCCTTTCCCATCCATCCATTCACTGTAGGAAATACAATCTGGCATCTTCCCAAAATGGTTAATGCCAGCCTCAATCCCCTGCGCCACTTTAATCCGATATACTAGGTTGGCAATTACATAGTCGTGTTGAAAAAGCAGTGTTTGTGACAGCCATGGCACATTGCCATTGGTGCTGTATTTACAACTCAATATATGATCTTTAGCTGGGTTAGGATAGTTAAAAACGATTTCCTCTGCATCATCATAAAAAATGCTATTGCTCTGTGGTTTCTGAACCTTTTTATCGGCCACCTTAAGGAACTTATATTTGTTTTTGTCAAGCACATAAGTACCCGCTTCAAGATCATCAACTTTCATAAATGAGTTGAAATAAATCCGCTCCGATGCTAAGTTTATCGCTTCTTCCTTGAGTAATAATTTTTCATCCACCACATTAACTTTTATCGTGGGTTTTTCAGCTACCATGTCATAAACAATCTCTTGTTCATAGTTGAGGTATATAGCTCGCTCTTGAGAGTACTTGCTGGATAGTTGACTTACTACTTGAACATTCTGTGCAATAGAGAATTGAAAAAATAATAAAACTAAAAGTGAAAGTGAAAAATTACCGACCATTTATTTGAGATAACGAAAAAAATAAAATGTAAATATAGACATAATCTTAAATTTTAAAAAACTATGAGGTTATTTTGGAAATAATTATGGGCGATGCCTCCGGCCCGGGCTATTCGTTCCTATCTTTTAGGAGGCTTGTACTTTACATTCAATAATTTCATTTTTACATATTGCATATCATCCTACAAATTTTAGAACTGCTAAAAAATACTGGCCTCCTAAAAGGATATCCACTGCTATCCCTATCGCATAAAAAGCCTTAGTATCCTATTCCTCAATGACCTATAAATGAATAAGCAATGACAATAATAAAATATTACTATTAGTGTAAAACCTAAAAATACTAAATTTGCAGGGTAATGAATAAATTATTGCATTTTTTAACTTTTCTAATCTCCAGTTTAAGTATCCTTAGCCAGACTTATGATGTAGATATATGGTTACCAGAAAAAGAAGGTCAGAACATATCGGTAAAAATTCAAATACCTATCATCCTCGCTAATACAGCTAACTACACCATTCCAGGCTATTATTACGGACAGTTAAGCCGAATTGCTACTGCTGATATTATTCAAAATTTTCGTGCTACAGATAGCCTTGGCCATCAACAGCCCATCCTTATAAGCGAAACCAAAGTGTTTAGACTCAGGAAGGCTTATAACGTTGATTTTTTAGAATATGAGATCAACCCTAGGATGATGATCGATCAAGCCATCTCTCAAGAGATCAGCCCTATTTCCTACCTAGCTAACACCTATTTTTTTGGCGAGTTGAGTTTTATAATAGGCTATATCAATCAAGGGATTGATAATCCTTTCCATATCAATATCCATCACCCTGAATCTTGGAATTCACTCATTGAAATTGATCAGCTGCAACGCCTAAACCCAGGACTTACAACCATCCTTGCCGATGATTATGAATCAGTATCTCGTATGCCAATACTATTTGGCAGTCAAGACAAGATTAAAAAGGATCAAAATTCTATTATTACACAATTGGGCAATCCCGACACCTCAAGCCAATACCAATTACAAGCATCAATCACAAAACTAAATAGTGATTTAATTAAAATCGTGCAACCCGATAGTACGAAACCTGTTAGGCAAATTTTCTTATGGCATCCCATAAAAAATGAGAAATTAAAAAATAAGCTGTCAGGCATATCATTTCAAAATCATTCCCTCATCTTCTTGTATAGTGAGCAATTACATCCCAATCAGCTAAAAAAACTCGAGAAGATTACTGCCCACGAATGGTTTCACAATTTCACTCCTACCCTATTGAGAAGTGAATCAAAACATACCGCCGAAGTTGATGATTATTATTGGCTATATGAAGGACTTGCCGAATATTTCTCTGAGAAATTTATGGTCTCTAGGGGATACAATACACTTGAAGAATTTGAACACAATATGTCTAATAAAATTCGATATTATGTTGCCAATAAAGAAGCGATCCTAATGCCCAAAAAAAGTGATCCTTCAAAGAGGAATTCACTCACTAATTTTTACAATCAAGGGGCTATTATATGCTGGCTATTAGATCTTCAAATCCATGAACAATCGGGGGGACATAAAAATTTATGGAATGTATTATGGACCTACCTAGAAGAAATTAATTATCAACCTTTTAATGCTGATCACTTTTTTAAAGACCTGAGCCGTTTGTCCGATCTCAAACTTACAGCATTTGCCGATGAGTATATCTACAATAATAAGCCATTAGATTTTGACGCCTATCTCTCGCCCTACAACTGGGATTATACCCCATCAGCTCGTATTACCAAAGGTAGTTTTGGCGACTTTCAAATAGTGGCTAATTCTGAAATTAAAGGCATCTATTTCGACCATGTCGCTGATAATGTATTTAAGCTAATGGATAAGGATATCCTCATTTCCATCGATGGAAATGAAACCAATGCCGACAATTTTGATTTGCATCTATTGTGGCTACAGAATCCTATGCCAGGAAAAAAAATGCATCTTGAAGTTAGTAGGGGTGGTCGAATACTTACCTTGTATGGCATAGCCGTAGAGCGACAAGAGTTCAGAACACATGCCATTCTCCCTGGAATAAATACCGACTTAATCAAAGATGTAAATAAAGAAAAATTCTTATATGAAGGTTTTAATAAATAAGCAAAAGAAAAGATACCAATTGCAACATGCATATACTCCATATTCTCTACAGTAAATAAATATTGCTAAATTGCATCGAATTGTGTAACAATTATGGGATTAAAATCGCTGATCGCACCTGCCTTCGCCACTTACGAAGTAAACCAAAAAAAATGGGGATTTGACAATGCAGTAGCCGCACAAAAAAAAATATTTCAATACCTAATTCATACCGCAAGAGGTACTAAATTTGGCAAGGATCATAGATTTGAACTTATCAAGAATCACGCTGATTACAAGCGTGAGGTGGAGATAAGAGATTATGAAGGAATTAAGGAATACATTGAACACATTAAACATGGAAATGCCGATGTGCTATGGCCAGGCTTGCCTATTTATTTTGCCAAGACATCCGGAACTACCTCAGGCGTAAAATATATTCCCATTACGAAGGAATCCATCCCCAATCATATCATTACAGCAAGGCTCGCCCTTCTACAATACATTCATTATTCTAAGAAGCCCGCCTTTACCGATGGCAAAATGATATTCCTTTCAGGCAGCCCTGAACTTGAAACCAAGGGAAAGGTGAGGACAGGCCGACTATCGGGCATCGTTAATCATCATATACCGGGTTACTTGCGTACTAATCAGCTGCCCAGTTGGCGCACCAACATAATCGAAAATTGGGAGCGAAAACTCGACCAAATAGTCGAAGAAACCATTGATCAAAATATGACACTGATCAGCGGTATTCCCCCTTGGGTACAAATGTATTTTGACAGCATCATTTCTAAGCGAAATAAGCCAATTAAAGAGGTTTTTCCTAACTTCCAGCTATTAGTACACGGAGGAGTCAATTTTGCGCCCTATAAGGACAAAATAATTCAAAGCATAGGCGCTGAAATTGACATGTTAGAAACCTATCCCGCCTCCGAAGGATTTATCGCTTTTCAGGATTATCGAACGAAGGAAGGCTTACTGCTCAATACTGATTCAGGCATATTTTTTGAGTTCGTGCCAGCTAGTGAAATTGGCAATCCTAACCCCACTAGGCTAACCCTTGAAGAGGTGGAAATAGGCGTGAATTATGCCTTAATCTTAAGTACCAATGCAGGCCTTTGGGC
>CAYZQX010000106.1:0-10318 GCA_964480615.1 uncultured Chitinophagales bacterium
GTTGCTTTAACTAGACTCTGGAAACTAGACACTGGATGCTAGACTTTATGTAGTTACTGCAACCAGCTTCAGTATCGTAAAACCTAAATAGGTAATCGCTTAATTAATACTAGCAACTAGACTCTGGACTTAATGCAGTTGCTGCAACAAGCTTCAGTTTCGTAAATCCAAAATCGTGAATCGTAAATCGCGCCAGCCCATCGTGAATAGCATTAACCAGACATTAGAACCTGGATTCTGTACACTGGACTAGGCTTAGATCCTACTAAACATAACAGGCTCATAAATCCTAAATTGGTAATCGTAAATCGCGCTAGCCTATCAGAATAGCAAATCGGCAAAATCGAGAAAAAAACTCATAGCTGATTTTGGATTTACAATAATACAATCCCATATCTTCGCATTTTGTATTTTACTTTATTGATTATACTACGCAAGTTCCAGCTCTTAAGTGTTTGGAAATTTGTATAACTATGACCTTCATAATACTAATTTAAGACTAGTGACCAGAATCTAGTTATATCCACAGCTCTAATTCCAGTGTCTAGTGGCTAGTAAACTATAGACCGGTACAAATAACTAATAATGCCGAATACTAAATACTATTATTTCTTCTATATCAATCGTAAATGCGTTATTAATACAACTTCCAGGACCATATACATCAAAATCCACCTCTACTGGTAAATTGTCAATCTGAAATTCAATATCTAAATTACTTGGTCTGTAATAGTGTAAAACATTTTGCTCATCAACCATTTCTATTACCCATCCACAAGTCGAAGGAACATCACCAAAATAACGCACCAAACCATAGCGAAAATTTGTATTGTCAGAACTGCAAGTTTGAAAGCAAATTCCCAAAAAACTTATGAAAAGAATTAATAATACTTTTTTCATTACCTGATATCTTTATTGTACAACACTACTAAACTAATACCATAAAAGGCCAATATATAAATTAGGCTAATACCCATCAAGTCAGAAGTGTTGTAAGGAGTAATAGGCAATACAGCATCAATCAGCTTATTCACATTGGGTCTAGGTATTAATTCACCGAATACTTGGAATGGCAGTAGTACAGGAATATTTTCAAATTTATACAACACATATTTTTCGAGTAGGAGCATGCCCATAAAAATTACTAAGGCAATATTAGAACGCGGAATAATGCTTGAAATCATCAACCCAAGACTACATAAGCCTACAATTCTGATAAATAGCAAACCAAGAAAATAAATTTTTTCAGTATAAATTTCAAAGGTGACCCAAGGGGTGTTTTGAAAACCTTCGAAACTCATAGTCGCCATTGCAATTAATACCGTGACTATGCCAAGAAAGATAATAAAAAAAATCTTGCCTATCAACCAATGTAATGGTGTCCAGCCGTCAATAATATTTTGTCTGATGACCCTGTAATTGAAATCATTGCTTACTGAATTAATTAATAATAGCAATGGAAAATAGGATAGAAAACTGAATATATAAGTTCCTATATGCCAAATATCGGGAAAGGATTGCTCGATAAAGCTCATACCATTGACCTTGAATTTGACACCCATATTATAGATAGCTATACTAATCAAACTCATTAGCACCAGCATAACCCAGAATCCCCAATACCCTAGGGATCTTCTCAACTCAACGTGAATAATTTGAAAAATTTTCATTTTGTAACTTCTAAAAAATAGGATTCTAGTGTCCTTTGTTTTACTAATAGGTGATTGAGCACTAAGCCATTATCAATCATATATACATTCAATAATGCGGGATCAAAATCAACAGGAAGTTCAGCTATTCTCAAGCCCCCAACTGCTTGTATGTTTTTAGCTAAAGGGAAATTTAATAATAGCCTATCAAGCAATGCCATATCAGTAGATCCCATCTCTAACAGTATTACAGCGCCTTGAGCTTGTACAGGTCCTACACTGAGTAATTTTCCTTGTTTTAGTATCGCTACATCCGTACATATCTTTTCTACTTCATCGAGCAAGTGAGAGGCTAAGATTATACTTTTGCCTTCCTTGCCAAGTTGCTGAATAATAGATCTCACTTCGACAATTCCATTGGGATCAAGACCATTCGTAGGCTCATCTAAAACAAGTATTTCAGGATCGCTCAACATGGCACCGGCGATCGCTAACCGCTGTTTCATGCCGAGAGAATAGCTACTAAAGTTAGAGCTTCTTCGATCCCATAAATACACTTTGCGCAGCACATTTTCAATATCCTCATTGCTTGCCCCTTTAATAATAGCTTGTATTTTTAAGTTCTGCCATGCAGATAAGTATGGATAATAGTTGGGTGTTTCTAACAATGCACCTATGGATTGCCTTGCTTCGATAGGTGATTTATTTTCAAACCACTGATATGTACCAGCATTAGGCTTTGTAACTCCAAGTATCATTCCGAGCGTAGTCGTCTTACCACTGCCATTAGGTCCTAATATACCGAATATCTTTCCGCTGGGTATGGTGAGATTGAGATCATCCACTGCTCTTAATGAACCGTATTTTTTTGATAATCCTTTCGTTGATAATATTGTGGACAATTGTATAATTATTTATGCCGCTAAGGTAATCATTTCTTCTTTATTAATCTATTTTCAATGGGCTGGATCAATAATTATGCATCCTATTACCTTTCAACAAATGATAGAATCAATAAAGCCACAATACTATCTAAATAATAATACTTCCGTCTTTACTTGTACTTCCTCTTTATTTTATCAAGAAGGTGTTATGAATCAACGTAGGTACAGCGATAGGGATAGAAAGGGTTTAGTACAGGGCTGGCAGGCTTTCAGCTGCAATTCGTTTTTATAGTCGAAAGCCTGCCAGCCCTGTACCGGAGCGTCAGCGAAGCCCTGTATAGCCCGGGCCGGAGGCATCGCCATAATACTAGATATTGAAATGTGCATGAACTAAAATGAAAGCTCCTAAATTATATTGATGAATCTGTTAAATAACAATTTTAATTGGTGTTGAGATGCAAGTATAAAAATGATACTGTATGAAAAAATCTATTAACAATTTGATGAAATAAAAGTTGATTGGCACTTCGTAAATTTATGGAGCTTTTTCGTGCAAGCTAATGTTCCTAAAAACAAGCTATGGACAATCCAATAGCTCAATAAAATTTCTTTAAAACTGGTCATCAATATTAAAAATAAATTGCTTAGCTTTGTCCTTATATTTTAATAAAATTGGATAAAATTCGCTTTATCATTTATTTGCTCATTGCAATCATTCTATTTGGCATTGGTAATTACAAATGGGGATCCTTACCGCCATTGGGGAAATTCTTTAATCCCTTTTATGGATTTTATCAAAATGGCAAAACTGCGAATATTAAATTACCTGAAACTCTTCATTTGAATGGCCTCAGTGATGAGGTAGAAATTTTTTATGACCATCGAATGGTGCCACATATACAAGCAAAAAACACCAAGGACTTGTACTATGCACAAGGTTATGTAACTGCGCATGACCGACTGTGGCAAATGGAATTGCAAACCAAAGTTGCCGAAGGAACACTGGCTGAAATATTTGGTTCAAGCTTATTGAAAACCGATCGAGAAAATAGAAGAATGGGATTAGGTTATGCAGCAGAAAAATCAGATGAATACCTTCGCAATGATGTGGATTCCTATAGCTATCTTCAAGCTTATGCTGATGGTGTTAATGCTTATATCGCTACATTAGATAAGGAAAATTTGCCACTTGAATATAAGTTGTTAGACTATGGTCCCAAAGAGTGGACACCATTGCAAACTATACTACTGCTAAAATATATGTCCAAGCGATTGGGTTCTGAAGATAGGGACTTATCAAACTCAAACGCCATACAATTAATGGGCATTGACTTATTCAATAAATTGTACAAACGATTTTTACCTGGCGATTCACCTATTATCCCAAGTGAAAAGGATAGCTTATATGAAGAAACTCCAGCTAATGAGTTAGAAGCAGCTTGGAATATCGATGGTTATTTTGATAATTTTGAATTGGATACCGATAAGTATATGGAAGGCAGCAATAACTGGGCTGTAGGACCTGAAAAATCGGCGTCCGGTAATCCTATACTTTGTAATGATCCGCACTTGGCGCTAAGCTTGCCTGCTATATGGTATGAAATACATCTTATGACCCCTACAATGAATGTGTATGGTGCAAGTATTCCTGGTGCGCCAATGGTTACCATAGGGTTTAATGATTCTATTGCATGGGGTGTAACCAATGCTAGTAGAGATGTGAGAGATTATTATAAGCTAAAATTTCAGGACAATAGTTTTAAAAAATATTTTTTTGATGGTGAATGGAAGGATGTAGAATATAGGATTGAAGAAATTAAAGTTAGAGGTAGTAAAACTTTTATTGATACGGTGAGATATACTGTTCACGGTCCTATATTATATGATCATAATTTTGAAATCAATAATTCAAATGCGGAGATCGCTATGTCTTGGACAGCCTTGCAACCATCTAATGAGTTACTCACCTTTTACAAACTAAATGTCGCTCAAAACTATGAGGATTATCTCGATGCATTGGTACATTATCAATGTCCTGCACAAAATTTTATTTTTGCATCAACCCGCGGAGATATCGCAATAAAACAACAAGGAAAATTTCCAATATATAAGGGCGAAGAAGGCAGGTTTATACAGGATGGACAGCAGGCAGTAAATATATGGACACAATATATCCCCACGGAAAAAAACCCAATGATATTGAATCCTAAACGTGGTTTTGTTAGCTCAGCTAATCAGCATCCTACTGACGATGAATATGAATATGCATACGATGGTCATTTTGAATATTATAGAAATAGAAGAATTAATGAGGTGCTGTCCCAATCAGAACAAATTACAATGAAGGATATGGGTCAGCTACAAAATGACAATTACAATTTATTGGCGGCTGATATATTGCCATTTTTGCTAAGTACAGTGTCCATTGAAGAACTTGATAATAGTCAAAGGAGATACTACGATGAACTCAAAAAATGGAATTATATCAATGATCCATCATTAGTAGGTCCAGCCATATTTGAAGAATGGTGGAAAAGATTTTATCATATTTTTTGGGAAAAATTATTGACATTTGAACATAAGATAGAACCCCCATCCGATTACCCTACTACCCTTCTATTGCTCAATATGGATAAAGTCGCGAAGATCGAAAATAAAGATCTTTTCCCACAATCTATTGAAAAAATTAAAACCATTAGCACGCAAACAATCAAGTATTCAATAGATCAATTAAAAGCGTGGGAAAAAGCTAATGGTCAACTTACATGGGCCAAATACAAAGGTACTAAAATCAATCACCTCGCAAAAATTCCAGGACTGGGTACGGATGTCCTCAATGTAGGTGGTAACCTAGGAATTGTAAATGCCATAAGCAAAGATGCCGGCCCTAGCTGGAGAATGATTATCGAGCTCGATAAGGATAAAGTAAAGGCAAAATGTATATATCCAGGTGGACAGTCAGGTAATCCTGCATCGCCATACTACGATAACTTTATCAATGATTGGATCGAAGGTAAATACTATGATGTATTATTTACCAAGGACTACAATGAGCTTATGAATAAATCAAATAAAAAACAATTAATGCTTCCACAATGAATTTTGTAATCAGTTTCATATTAAATCTAATCGTTGTTGCTATAGGCAGTTGGCTAGGCCATTGGTGGGTGATATTTATTGCATCATTTGTAATATGTGGAATAATTAATAAGAAAGAACTACCTTCTTTTCTATCAGGATTTTCCAGTGTTTTTATCTTGTGGTTTGTATTATCCTGGTATGTTACTAAAGACAATGGTCAGTTGTTACTAGAGCGGATGACTTCGGTCTTTCACGTAGGTTATCCAATCGTATTAATCACAATAACCTCCCTTTTTGGTGGCTTATGCGGAGGTATGAGTGCTCTAGTAGGAAGAACTTTTATGAACCTATTGGGAATTAGAAAAGAACATCAGTACAGGTGGTAATAAATTAGATTAGAGTCGCTAATCTTAGTTATAATACAGCAATTATTAATTAAATTGAGGTACTACCATTCAATTTATACATTGCCTTAATCCACCTGATAACTTATAATGCAGCAAGATTCTTAGAATCTGCATAGTTGTCCCTTATACATATGTTATTAATAGGCTAATGGTATTATACACCAAAAAATAATAATGTGAAATTCGCAAACTATATGTTCTAAATATGCATCTATAAAGGCTAATACTACAGTGAAATGCAAAGATTCCACTCAAGCTCTTTGAACACAAAGGTAGCCGAACTTCAACTCTTAATTATAAACAGAATATTTAATTAGGTATGTGCCACATAGCCAGGCTTGAATTTATTCAAACCATATTCGAGATCACCAAAAAACCAATTTCTATCCTCCTCATCAGCAATCCTCTTGCCAAGGTTTTCAGCTTCTTCAAAATAAAGGTGGGCATCGGTATGATTATTGAGTTTTTTTGCGTGGTAAACAATCTCATTGGCATAGGCCAGGTCAAAATCTACAAAACCTGCCTCTGTATTTAATTGAAATTCGTACTGGTTAGTCAATAGCCAGCAGCGCTCCGCATGTACAAGCGCGGACTCACCCATACTAAGTAACCAATATACCTTTGATAGTAGCCATTCCCCTCTCTGTATATTCACAGGCTTGCCTACCTGAGTCCAATGATACTGACAGGCATGAGCAGTATGGATCATCGCGATATTCTCATCCTCAGTCCTAGTTTCTTTATCGATTAAACTCCAAGTTTCTTTGTGTAACTCGATCGCTAATTTTTTTTGTTCTTCAGCAGTTATCATATTCATTATTTTTTTTGGACTGCAAAATTAATTATTATTATCAAATATTTTACCATTAACAATCATTTTGTCAATATGATTTTTGCCAAAATAATAAGGCATCTGAGCCAATGATTCCATTTTACGAGTAATGATAAGATTGGCCTTGTAGCCTTTTGCTATCTTTCCAAGCTGCCTATTACAATCCATTGCAAATGCGGCATTGAGAGTTGCTGCATTAATAGCCTCCGCTGGCAACATTTTCATCGATATACATGCAATGGCAATCATCAATTGCATATTACCGCTTGGGCAAGAGCCTGGATTGAAATCAGTAGCAAGTGATACAATACAATTTTTTTCTATTAATCTCCGCGCCGGTGCTTGATTCATACGCAAATAAAATGCTGCTCCTGGCAATAATGTTGCGACTGTATTAGAATTGCTCAACAATTCTAGTTCCTCCTCACCCAGCTGCTCTAAATGATCAACTGACCTTGCATCCCACTTGACACCAGTTTGTACGCCACCCGAATTAGTCATTTGATTAGCGTGTACCTTAACCACTAGACCCAGCTTAGTAGCAGTATCAAATATAATATCACATTCACTAGGAGAGAAAAATCCTTCTTCACAAAATGCATCCACATAATCAGCTAAACCCTCTTCAACAATTATTGGCAACATATCATTCACCAACTCTTGAATATAACGCTCATGGTTATTCTTATAATGCAGTGGATAGGTATGAGCCCCTAAGAATGTGGATTTAATTGGTATGGGTGAGATTGCTTTTAATTCCTTGATTACCCTCAACATTTTTAATTCATTGGCTGTGGTAAGGCCATAACCACTCTTTATCTCAATAGCACCAGTTCCAGTATTAATACATTCGATAATTCGATTATAGGCCAGCTCTACAAGTTTCTCATGATCAGTCTCAGAAATCTTTTTTGCTGAGTTCAGTATGCCACCACCTCTCTTCGCTATTTCTTCATAACTCATTCCTTTTATCTTATCAACAAACTCCTCGTGCCTCGAAGCAGCAAAAACAATATGCGTATGTGAATCACAAAAACTCGGCAATACATATTGGTCTGTCGCATCAATTATTTGGGCTGCTAGATTGAGATACGGGCATTGATCCATTTCACCAAAATCAATAATTTTATCGTTTTCAATATAGCACCAAGCATTTAACATTTCCGGCAATTCCTGCATCGAATTTCCACGTACATAATCCAAGTCAGCCGCCCTAACTTGTACTAATCCTGCAATATTTATGATTAACAAACTCATCTAAATACAAAAGTATAAAAGTTTATTGTATTAAGCCTTCAATGGATCTAATAGAAACAAGATTTCATCAGATTAGATTGTTGGTATATCCTAAAAAGCAATAAACTTTATAGGCAACTATCTATAATTGCTTTCATCAACATAACAATAGATAAAAATAGAAAATCATAAAATCATTTACTATTATCACTTTAAGCACTTGATAAAATCAGTAAAGCAATACGAAATACGACAACCTAATCCTTATATACAATGTTCATCACCTACCAATAACTTAGTTCCACACTGCGAAATATTGTACAAAAACCAAATGAGGTATATACAACGCAGTTCAAATATAAGTCAACACAATTGGTCTTTAAAATATATTAAACATTGAAGTCCAAGAGCGTTAAAACTTTTATAATAATTAATCAATAGTGCCAAAAATTCTAAATCAATTTATATATTTGCATTTTAATATTTAAATGGTAAAATATTTTCTCTTCGCGCTATGCCTTATTTCCCCCTCTATCATTTTTAGTCAAACTCCTGATTGGGACACTTACAAGATTATGACTTATAATCTTTTGGGATACCCCAATTCATTTACCTTTATTGATTATCGCTATAATGATCTAGCTGCAATAGTTGAATACGCTGCACCTGATATTGTAAGTATCAATGAATTGCGAGATGATGGTGATGATCGTTATGCCGACACACTTCTGTATCGTTCATTCAATGCAAATGGAGGACCAATCTTTCAAAGAGCAGATATAATAACTCCTTCAGGTGATCTGAATAATATGTTGTTTTACAATACCGAAAAATTTACGTTAATCAATCATAACCAAGTGCCATGTGTCCTAAGAGATTTTGATCATTTTGAATTAATGCTCAATGATACAAATTTACCATGCCACCATGATACAATATTTTTGGATATTATCACCACCCATCTTAAAGCTGGCACTAATGCTGGTGATCCGGAATTGAGATTGGAAATGGCAGGAACAATTATGGATTATATTTCCACAATAAATCCCACACATAATGTTCAAATGCTTGGTGATTTTAACTTATATGATGAAACCGATCTAGCTTATCAAGTTATTATTACACCTACCGTTAATCATACGATGATAGATTCCGAAGGGCCTTGGACTAGGAGTGATGTTACGGATGTTTCGCGATTTACCCAGAGTACTAGAACCACTAGTAATCCAGGAACTAATGGAGGTGCATCAAGTGGCTTAGATGATCGTTTTGATTTTGTATTACACAATTCTATAATGGAAGACAATAGTCAAAATATATCATTCGTGGAAGGCTCATATACTTGCTTAGGCAATGATGGATTGCACTATGATAAAGCATTGATTGATGCACCTACTAATGCTGCGGTACCACAATCTATCGCACAAGATTTATTCGATATGTCCGATCATTATCCTGTACTAAAATCATATTTAGTTACTTGGCCTACTGCACCTCAGAACTTGGCAATCACAGGCGAAAATACTGGTTGTACCGATAATCAATATACCTATTCAGTACCTGCTGAAACAGGCTGCGTATATGATTGGAACGTAATTGGCGGCACAATCATTAATGGGCAAGGAAGCCCACAAGTAATAGTCACTTGGGATGCAAATGTAACGAATGAAATAACTTGTAACAGAACTTGTACCCAATAATTGTAATCATTATACTATACCGTGATCAGTATTATTGTAAATAATGAGCATTAGATAAAGTGTCAAAACGATCATACTAGTTTTATTAATTAAATATAGTATCAATGATAATGGCGATGCCTAAAGGCCCGGGCTATAACTTTCGAATCATTTTTTTTTATAAGGTAAAAAGAATCTGCGCTTTCACTTGATTTGGGGCTTCGCTGTGCTGGCAAGTATATTAATTCAACGGCAGCCAGAATCTTCGCAAGCTCGATTTGCTGTCGCTACGGTACAGGGCTGGCTGGCTTTCTCCATATAATATTTATAGCAAATGATAGCCAGCCCTGTACAAACCCCTACTATCCCTATCGCTTTATCACGATTCAAGATTTACGATTCCTGATATACGTCACTGATTTTAGTTAAAGCAATTACACTAAATCAGGAGTCTTATGTCTAGTGTTTGGTTAAAGCGATTGATGATCTACAATATAAGGGCTAAATAATATTTTCCTGTGCTAGGGTTTTGAAAAAAACTATTAATTTA
>CAYZQX010000107.1:0-10273 GCA_964480615.1 uncultured Chitinophagales bacterium
GACCGAAACGCAGTGTAGCCTGGAGCAGCCCGGGCCTGTAAGGCATCGCCATAATTTTTTCTAATTGGAAAATACTCGTCCTTTTATTAAATGCCTTTTTAGTCTTGACTTTGATTATGGATTGTTGTGTAATGTCTAGTAGGAAGCACATAATTATTGCTGTGTTTATTGTAATTGGGATTTGTGGAATTTCTAATGCTTGGGTTAGGATTGTGTAACTTATAGTCAAAGGGTAATTTTGAAATATTGGGCAGGTGCATGATCGGGGATTGTACTTATTCATACTTGAAATCTGCTATTTTTTGCCATTGATTTGGGAATTTCAATTCGATTAGAATTCGTACATTTGCGACTTATTTATTCTTATGTTGACAATTCTTGTCATTATCTTTGTTATCGGATACCTTGCTATTGCACTAGAACATCCATTGAAATTAGATAAAACAGCCTCTGCACTTATTACAGGCATGTTGTGCTGGACCATCATTGCTTTATTGGGTTCGGATCATAGTTTTGCGGAACCGCATATCAATCAAAAGATCCTCGATTTGGGTTTTCGTGGATTTGTAGAACATTCACTGGTGGAGCATCTTTTTGGTATTACTGGTATTTTGTTTTTTTTACTAGGTGCTATGACCATTGTGGAGGTGATTGATATCAATCACGGCTTTTCGTTAATCACTGAAAAAATTAAGACAACTAATAAAAAGAAACTTTTATTTATTGTATCGTTTGCGACTTTTTTTATATCGTCAATTCTCGATAATTTAACCACGACAATAATTATGGTTTCCCTCATTATGAAGTTGGTAAAATCTCGTGAGCACCAAATAATATATGGATCCATGATCGTCATAGCCGCAAATGCTGGTGGCGCCTGGACAGTAATAGGAGATGTCACTACTACGATGCTATGGATAGGTGGGCAGATTAGCCCTGTCAATGTCATGATTTCCTTGCTGATTCCTGCTTTAATTTGCTTATTAGTGCCATTGCTTATTGTTTCATATTGGCCTGCCATGAAAGGTGAATTTGAGCGCGTTAAGTTGGATAGTCCTACGTATAGTGACGATGATTCACAGTCTATAGTGTTGATCTTAGGTATAGCCAGTTTTATCTTTGTTCCCTTATTCAAATCAGTTACACATCTTCCGCCCTTTGTGGGCATGTTATTGAGCTTAGGGATACTGTGGAGTGTACTCGAATTTTTACACAAGGATAAGGTTGATGAGTACAAGTACAATCTATCAGTGACTAGGGCATTAAAAAAAATTGACACCTCGAGTATATTGTTTTTCCTTGGTATCTTAATGGCGGTATCGGCATTAGAAACCAGTGGTATATTAGCTGATCTTGCAGCTAAGTTAGGGGTCATTACCAGCAATTATGATATTATTGCTGTAGTGATAGGCCTATTGTCATCCATAATTGACAATGTGCCATTAGTGGCAGCCAGTATGGGTATGTATTCCATTGCACCAGAAGCCTCTTCAATCTTTGCTATGGATGGCAAGTTCTGGATGATGATGGCTTATTGTGCGGGTACAGGCGGCTCCATATTGATCATAGGGTCGGCTGCAGGTATTGCCGCTATGAGCTTGCTCAAGATTGAATTTATGTGGTATATGAAGAGAATTGGTTGGGTCGCTATGTGTGGCTATTTTGCTGGTGTAATAGCATATCTATTAATCTATGCAGCCACTCATTCATAAGCCTATCATTGTATAATTAGCGGTGTTGATTCTTTAATAATTGTATATGAAAACTATTTGTTACTTGCGGGTTTTATTTTTATGGACAATAAATTTTTTAATCATTAATCCAGCGCTTATGGCTCAGGAAGAAGCAGCTCAAAAATGTTTGTACAATGCGAAAATATATACGCTGAATGAGAGTGAACAGGTAGTAGATGCAGTGGCCATTATGAATGATAAGATATTGGCCACAGGATCCTATGTGGACATCGTAAAAAGATATTGCAATAGCAGCACTGAAATGATTGATCTCGGTGGTGGTATAGCCTATCCTGGGTTTATAGAAGGTCATGGTCATTTTTTTAACCTAGGAGACAGCAAGTTAAAGCTCGATCTTTCCAATGTGGAAAACTGGAATGAAGTACAAGAGATTATAAAAAACAAAGTTAAACTTACCGATAAAGGCGATTGGATCGAGGGCAATGGATGGCATCAGGAAAAATGGAATCACAAGCCAGAACACGCAGTCTATGGCTATCCCATGCACACCTCCCTCAGTGCGATGAGTATGGATAATCCGGTGGTACTTGTCCACGCCAGCTTGCACGCCTGTTTTGCAAATGCAAGGGCTATGGAGATTGCTGGTATTCTTGATGACACCCCTGATCCTCCTGGTGGCAAAATAATGAGAGATAAGCAGGGTAAAGCAATAGGTATTTTTGAAGAAAATGCGGCTGATCTTATATACCGTGCAATGGAGAAAGATAAAGCGGCTAAAGGCGAAGCTGCTCGGAAAGACTATTGGTCTAGAGTCATCAATATTGCACAGCAAGAGTGCCTGAAAAATGGTATCACAGGATTCCACGATGCAGGGGTGGAGTTTAAGGATATAGACTATTATAAAGAAAAAGCAGAAGAAGGATCATTGAAAGTTAGACTATATACTATGCTATGGGCTAACCTCGATGAGCTTAAAAACAATAAGGAAGCTTTTCCTTATACCGATTTTAATGGCTTTCTCATGATCAAGTCCATCAAAAAAATGTTAGATGGTGCATTGGGCAGTCATGGCGCTTGGTTCACTGAGTCATACCACGATCATAAAAACAACCATGGCCAAAATATTATTTCCGTAGAGGAGCTGTCGGCCATAGCGGAATTTGCAGCTGATAATGATATGCAGTTATGCGTGCATTGTATAGGCGATAAAGCCAATCATGAAGTGCTCAATATGTATGAAAAAATTTATTCATATTACAGTGACAAGCCTGATATGCGCTGGCGTATAGAACATGCACAGCATCTATTAGAGTCTGACATCCCGCGGTTTGGTAACCTAGGAGTGATCCCTTCCATGCAGACCTGTCATTGTACCTCCGATGCATTATTTGTAGAAAAAAGATTGGGGCACAAGCGAGCCAGCAAAGGTGCTTATGCATGGCGCAGCTTAATGGATAGCGGTGCCATGATCGTCAATGGCACAGATACACCCATTGAATCCATTGACCCCATCGCTAATTTTTATAGTGCTGTAACACGCAAAGGTAAGAATGGCGATACTTTCTTTCCTGATCAAAAAATGTCACGCATCGAAGCGCTTAAGGCGATTACCGTGAATGCTGCTTATGCCTCTTTTCAAGAGCGATTAAAGGGGACAATAGAACCTGGAAAATGGGCTGATATTACCGTGTTATCAAAAGATATACTCACCATTCCCGATGATCAAATTCTCAAGACCAATGTTACACATACCATCGTAGGTGGTCAATTAATGTATAAAAATGAAAGAGAATGAGCAAGCTACAACTAAAAAAGACAAAACTAGGTTTGCAATTGCCCACCGATCCCCGATGGGCTGACCTAGCACAAATGAGCTTAGAAGACATCCTCACCGATCACGCCTATTGTGAACAAAAAGCTGCATCTTCTTGTATCTCGCTCATACAGTCCTACCCACTGCATGAGGAACTTGTTGCGGCCCTAGCGCCAGTAGTTTCCGAGGAGTGGATGCATTTCCGATTAGTGGTAGAGGAGTTAAAAAAACGCGGTCTAAAATTGGGATTGCAACGCAAGGATGAATACATAGCGGCGATCTCTAAATTCGTGCAAAAGGGTGGAAAGAAGGAGGGATACCTGCTCGATCGATTGCTGATGTGTGCCCTCATTGAAGCGCGTAGCTGCGAGCGTTTTAGGCTCTTACACGAGCAGCTGCATGACCGCGAGCTAGCCGATTTCTATTACACATTTATGGTCGCCGAAGCAAGCCATTATAAATTGTTTTTATCCCTCGCCAAACATTATATTAATGAGGCTAGTGTAATGAAGCGATGGGAAGAGTGGCTGGTATTCGAAGCGGAAGTTATGCACCAGCTTACTCCAAGGGGAGATCGTATGCACTAATTGAAAATGATCAACTTTGATTAGTAATTAGACTGCCTTATAGGATTATACCGGGATTAATGGTCGGTCAGGTGGTTAGCTAAGTGCTATTCATTCTTATTGTATCAATGGATTTATATAAGATCTTCTTTGGGATTTTGGGCGATGCCTTACAGGCCCGGGCTGCTCCAGGCTACACTGCGTTTCGGTCTTGTCCGCAGCCTCCCTCTTTCTACTATCCAGACATAAACAATTTACAAGGACACATCTCCTTCATCAATCGCATACGGTTAGGGAGTCAGCACACAAGACTAAACCATTCCGTATCCCTATCGCGAGCTAGGTTACATAAAGAACAACTGGTTATATATTTCGAGAGCATGAACTTGAAGTGAACACTAAATTAGGTCTTTGCTCAAGCATCTTATAGCTAATAACCAATATCATACTATTCAGTAGTTCGCATTACTCTTCCATATTTGCTTATCGCAATCTTTTCTTTTTAACCTTGCAATAGTTTCCATTGCTTATTATAGTTTATTGCCCAGATCATTGACCAGCTTCAAACCAATCTCATAAAAATTCAATATCTTCTTGTGGTGGTAGATCTTCAACTTCTAAACAATATTCAAAGATTGCATTTTTGCAATCGAAGGTTATCAATATTAATCTACCTTCAGGATAATAGGATGTGCCATAAGACCCATCCAAATTGTAAAATGGAATTTCTTCTATTGATTTAAGATTACTATTGGATGGCAAGTACCAAGGACTTTTTTTGAGATATTTTTTCTCCAGAATCTCTAAAAATAGAATCAATTTTTTTAATAAAAATTACCACTTTTTCAGAATATGGTAATATTGCATGTATGGTTTTTTTTCTCCTTTTGTTTTAAAATTTTAAAGCGTTCCAGGATAAAGTGATCTAAACATCCATCTCTTCTGGGTCCAGTTTCTATTTACTTCGTGGAGAATTACACCTATATGGATACACCAAAGTCCAACGCCCATTTTTAATATCATCTGCATTAAATTCTTGTCTTTCTAAATAATCTTGATCCTCCATAATTTGATCCCAAGTTTTATCCTTCAATTGTGATTCATTAAAAAAAAAGATAAATATTTTATTTGTATTTTGTTTATTAATCTCGGCTTCCCAATTACCCATTATATTTAATATTTTTGAGCTATCTGGCAATATGCCACTAGGATAAATTGTATCTTTTCCATCTGTCATAAAATATTCAAATCTATCCCATTGATCTAATTTTTCACTAAATGACCAATGATAGAATATTCTACCGTCAGAATTATTAATGACCCTCAACCGATCATCCGTAAATTCAACAGCTGGGAAAAAACAACCAGAAATGAATGAAGTTGAAACTAAGATAAAAATAAAGAATAAATACTTCATAACAATGATGTTTTAATAAATTCAACTGAGCCTCGTGTTTGATACAAGAATGTTGTCACAATATTACCTAAATTATTGCCAAAAAAAGTAAATACTGACTCCAATATTAATAATAAATGCCAAGTCACACTATGTGCAGCTATTACTAATCAAATGAGCGGATTAATCAGATCTTTTAATAATTGAATTCTATATTTACCCCATTCTCCTTCCACTCCAAATTCCATGATTTGTTTATCACGGATAAGCAAGACCGGAAACGGTCCTTGATCTGAAATAACATTTTCAATAGATTCACGAGTATTATTAATAAATACTTCTGTTTCAAAGCCCAAGAGTATTGATTCTCCAACTTCAAACCAATCTCTTAAAAATTCAATATCTTCTTGTGGTGGTAGATCTTCAACTTCTAAACAATATTCAAAGATTGCATTTTTGCAATCGAAGGTTATCAATATTAATCTACCTTCAGGATAATAGGATGTGCCATAAGACCCATCCAAATTGTAAAATGGAATTTCTTCTATTGATTTAAGATTACTATTGGATGGCAAGTACCAAGGACTTTTTTTGAGATATTTTTTCTCCAGAATCTCTAAAAATAGAATCAATTTTTTTAATAAAAATTACCACTTTTTCAGAATATGGTAATATTGCATGTATGGTTTTTTTTCTCCTTTTGTTTTAAAATTTTAAAGCGTTCCAGGATAAAGTGATCTAAACATCCATCTCTTCTGGGTCCAGTTTCTATTTACTTCGTGGAGAATTACACCTATATGGATACACCAAAGTCCAACGCCCATTTTTAATATCATCTGCATTAAATTCTTGTCTTTCTAAATAATCTTGATCCTCCATAATTTGATCCCAAGTTTTATCCTTCAATTGTGATTCATTAAAAAAAAAGATAAATATTTTATTTGTATTTTGTTTATTAATCTCGGCTTCCCAATTACCCATTATATTTAATATTTTTGAGCTATCTGGCAATATGCCACTAGGATAAATTGTATCTTTTCCATCTGTCATAAAATATTCAAATCTATCCCATTGATCTAATTTTTCACTAAATGACCAATGATAGAATATTCTACCGTCAGAATTATTAATGACCCTCAACCGATCATCCGTAAATTCAACAGCTGGGAAAAAACAACCAGAAATGAATGAAGTTGAAACTAAGATAAAAATAAAGAATAAATACTTCATAATAATGTTGTTTTAATAAATTCGATAAAGTCGTGTTTGAAACAAGAATGTTGTCACAATATTACCTAAATTATTGCCAAATAGATAAATGCTGACATAATCACAACTGTAAAAGCCGAACCTACACGCAAAATGAAGGATATGGTCAATAAATTATTCCCAAAGCACTAAATGGAAGAAGGCTGGAATGAATTTCTTATACAATGTAATGCTATACTTACATCCCATGATCGCATTGTTTTCTGTGATTGTTAACAAATGGGTTATAGACCTATTAATACCAGAATAAATTTTATAATATTACTTATAGATTACATTTCATTTAAACGGTCTTCAACCCAAGCAAGATTATTTTTAAATTCTATATTTATTGGAAATAATGCTGCTAATTCTACCCAAATCTTTTTACAACGAGTAAAATAGTCCATAGCTTTGATTTTATCGCTCTCTTTATGGTTATAGAACGATCCTAGTTTTAAGTAGGAAATGGCTAAGCTATTTTTAAAATTTACATTATTTGGGAAGTCTGCATAAATTTCCTCAAATATTTTCGCTTCATTATCAAAGAAAATCAACGCCTGAACTAAATTGCCCAATGCAAAGTGTGTATCTCCTAGAGTATCATAAGAAATGGCTAGCTCTCTTTTGAAATTTACATTATTTGGGTAATCCGCAATGATTTCTTTATTTAAATCAAAGTATTTTTCAAAGAAAATCAAAGCCTGACCTAAATCGCCCAATTCAGAATGAGTTACTCCTAGTTTAGAGTAAGAAATGGCTAGCCAACTTTTGAAATTTACGTTGTTTGGAAAGTCAGCATAAAGTTCTTTAAACAACTTCGTTTTGTTATCATAGAAAGTCAACGCCTGCTCAATCTCGCCCAAGGCAGAGTGTGTATCTCCTAGTTTAGAGTAAGAAATGGCTAGTCCTCTTTTGAAATTTACATTATTAGGAAAGTCCGCATTAAGTTCATTATTTAAATCAAAGTATTTTTCAAAAAAAATCAATGCTTGCTCTAAATCGCCCAAGGCAGAGTGTGTATCTCCTAGTTTAGAGTAAGAAATGGCTAGCCCTCTTTTGAAATCTACATTATTAGGGAAGTCCGCATTAAGTTCTTTTTGTAGATAAAAGTATTTTTCAAAAAAAATCATAGCCTGTTCTAAATCACCCAATTCAGAATGAGTTACTCCTAGTTTAGAGTAAGAAATGGCTAGTCCTCTTTTGAAATCTAAATTATTAGGGTAGTTTTCATAAAGTTCTTTAAATAATTTTGTTTCTTTCTTAAAGAAAATCAAAGCCTGATCTAATTCGCCCAAGGCAGTGTATGTATCTCCTAATTTTTCATTAGATATAGCTAGTCCTCTTTGGAAATATATATTGTTAGGGAAGTCCGTATTAAGCTCATAAAATAAATCAAAGTATTTTTCAAAGAAAAATAAGGCCTCATCTAAAGTGCCCAAGGCGAAGTATGTATCACCTAGTTTAGAGTAAGAAATTGCTAGTCCTCTTTTGAAATCTACATTTTTCGGGAAGCCTGTATTAAGCTCATTAAATAAATCAAAGTATTTTTTAAAGAAAATCAAAGCCTGATCTAAATCGCCCAATGCAGTGTGTGTATCTCCTAGATTAGAGCAAGAAATGGCTAGTCCTTCTTTGAAATCAACATTATTAGGAAATTTGTCATATAGTTCTTTAAATAATTTAGTTTCGTCTTCAAAAAAAATCAAAGCTTGATCTACCAATCCTGTTTCTTGATAAAATTTTCCTATTCGTCTAAATAATACTGCATAATTGTAGTCGACTATTTTAATATGGTTCACCACTAATACTGCATATCTAGCAAAAATAGTTGAGTAAAAATAATTATCTTCATGTAAGGTGTTCGGGTATAATTTATCCATTAAACCTTTAATCAAACCATCACAATCATCTAGCAAAAAATTATTCTTTGTGCGAATAATTTCTTGGATCACAGGATGGCATTTGTATTCATTGTTAAAGTCATAATAATCTAACCATCCTTTAATGTTGAGATTGTACGCATTTTCCCTTAACTCTGGCAAGCCCATCAATAATGACTCGATGGTAGCAATAGGAATTCCTTCTGATGGTAATACAGCAAATGCTGATAATAACTTGCGCTCGGTTTCTGATAGTGGATTGATATCATACATTGCCCCGATTATGTCTTTTGGGTCTGCCTTTCTATAATTATTTTTTGATTGATAATCCACTTCGATAGCTACAGTATGAGTAAGACCTAAAAGACCCTGAGATTGTAAATCTGAAAGTAATTCTGCTAATGTATAATTTGATTTAGTCCTATTAAATAATTTGAGATTTTTTGCTAACACTTCAATCACCAAAGTATTTCCTTCTACTGCGTTATAGATGCCAGTAAATATAGATCGCTCAGTAGCAGATAATGGTTGATAATATTCTTGAAACAAATCTAATGCTAAATTTTCTGGCAAACTAAGAATCTTAAAACATGAAGCATTTCTAAAATTTTGAATTCGGCTTGTTAGTATCATGTGAAAATTGATGCAGCTACGCAGCAGTTGGTAGTTTTTTTGCAAATCCTCTATTTCATCAACATTATCTATTACTAACAAAGAGGGCTTTTCTAAATTAGCCATTGCTAATAATAATTTATTTATTCGTTCGGTCTCTGATTCTTTTTCATTAAATTCTAAACCTAAGGGAGAAGATAAATGATATAATAATGCATTGGCGATACTGCCTCCACTCACCATATAGGCAGTATGGGCATAATCGTTTTGATGAGTAATGTAGTATTTAGTGGCGATAGAAGATTTTCCTACTCCACCATGACCATTGACTAATAAGAGCATATTATCACCTGATGATAATTTTTTTCTTATGGCTTTTAAGTCTTCTTCTCTCCCTAGGAAAAATTCAGGAAGGGTGGGAGATTTTGTTAAAAGTTTGGGGATTTTATACGAGTTACAATTCTCACTGATGCTCTTTAATTCACGAATTTCCTGTATAATTTCTACATTCTGGATGGGGCGGGATTCCTGTATTTTTTGTTTAAAAATTTCCCAGAAGCCGTTCACTTCTTTTTCTACATCAATTTTATGAGCCTTAATTTCATCGCCTACTTTCAGAGCTGCTATACAATGATCTAGAGCTGCTTTATGAGCCTTCAAATTACTTCTTAAGCCACTTGATGGAGTCCCATAATAATAATCGTAAAAGGTTTTACTAATACTTTTTTCTCTAAAGAGGTTTAGAATCGCTGGATCTTTATCCAAAATTTTTAGTTCTACTATAGATTCTAAATATCTACTTGCAAAATCATTTTGCTCTTCTTTTATACCAAGCTTCTTTAAGGTTGTTTGAACCCATTCATTCCCAGTTACATGTGTAAAAATCCCTTTCGCTAAATCATAAATTGCTGCTCCTAGTAGTTCTGTTGGTAGTCCTTCAAAGATCATAATTGTTAAGTTTGATCAAAGATAATAAATGTATTTTTTATCCTGAGCCTAATATAATTGTATCCCCCTAAGATGGTACATATTGCGCATCAAGTTTAAGCTGCTGAAATTTG
>CAYZQX010000108.1:0-10269 GCA_964480615.1 uncultured Chitinophagales bacterium
GGATAAAAGTAATTTTTGGTTATGGCCTTTAAATTTTTGATCTAAGACTGTTTTTTGGCTTGTCACGCTTGTTTTGTTATGTTCGCGGTGTATATGCTTGATGCTGAACATGATGCTCCCTATTGGTTTAAAAGCCATTTTATTTTCATTGAGATAATAGAGATTTTTTAATAGATAAGTATTCTATGCTAGCATAGTTTGCATCAGGTATGCTCCTATCGGCAGTTTCCCCAGCGTTTATAGTGTTATGAAGCGTAACTAGAGCTGAATAAGCCTCTGTACTTAATTCAGTACCTGATAATGGATTCATAATAAAATAATGTTTTTATGATGAATCCAGAATTTACTATATTTGTGAGAAACTTGGCGGTTTAGCTACTTGGCTTTGCCAGGTTTCGGTTCAATAGTGGACTTGTGCCATGCTCCTAACCTCGCACATCGAAAGTTCTGGTTTGTTGTAGGAAATAAATAAAAACAAATAAAATAAAATGAATTCATTGGAATTTAAACAATCGGGCAAAACTGAAACTTTGGTTGTAGCAACAATTATTTTATCGATAACAATTTTAAGTAAGTTCGCACCAGAATTGTTTGTTGAACAAAGTGGAAAATTTGAAATTTTTGGGAACTTCGGGTTCTTACTAGTAATTGGCTTAATTTGGCGTTGGAGACACATTAGAAAAGTTGTATCAATATTAACGATGTTGTCAATATTTACAATTTTGATGAGTTTAGTAATGGCAAAATCAATTTCAATTGCATTTTTTATCTTATTGATAGGTCTTTCAATTGCATTTTGCCTGACAACATTTTCAAAAAATGTCTTCATCTACTTAAATAATAAAGAAGAATGACCAACTGCAACAATGCACTGGACGTCCAGACTTGCTATCGCTAATTCCGTCGCTAGTGCTAGACGCTTTAGGATATTATAAATATGCTAGAGAAAGTGGGTCAAAAAAATTAACATCCCAAAACATCTACCCAACCAATCAAAGAAAGCCCAAGTTAAGAATGATCAACAGTGCTACCCCTTCCATCGGGCGTTTCAGTATCTAATGGTAATGGTGTTACTGCCCTTGTTCGGTTAGTTTGGTGATGAAGGTAGCTTCAAGGTCCGGGGTGGCCATTGTGGGTACTAAGGATAAAAGTGATTTTTTGAAATGAAGTATCTTTAATGCGAGTATGCCCTTTCGGTTACTTGGAACTAGGGCAGTCATCCCACCACAAAAATTGGATTTTTAGGTACTTGTTGCGATGATCGAATGATAGCACAATCTTTTCTATATTTGTCGGTTGCTAGTGGGATTGACTGATGGTTATGGTTTCAAAATGCAAAGGCTTTATAACGCCAAATGTAATTTTATTTGCAGTAAGTTTTTGTGACGGGTGCAAACAAGATGGCAATCGTGCAAATACAATAACCATTGCAAAGCATGAACAGGCATTACGATCACAACTAGCTACCCCTATTTATATAAATAACCGATATGATGTATAGATTGAGATTTATTTTTGTAATGATTAGTAGTTTTCTTTCAAAGAAAAAGGAATTGTCAGCAGATTTTACACTCAAGTTTACGGCTATTCCTTTCTTGGATACCGATGTCTTTTATCTGTTCACACAAACCTATGGCCAATATATGGGATTGGCACGCTGGAATTTATTGTTCAATTCGGAGTTTAGAACGGCTGCATTAAAAAAAGGTTGGGTGCCTGTCACCACTAAAGAAACCATATCCTATAAAAGACCTATCAAAGCATTTGAACGTATAACATTAGTCACTAGAATTGTCCACTGGAACGACCGAAGATTTTATATAGAGCATCTATTTTATGTCAAAGGTGAAATACGCAGCATTACCTATGTCGAAGGTCTTGTAAGAGGGCCTAAGGGTCATCTCCAACCTAATGAGGCATTTAAAGAGATGGGGGTTATCAGAGAATCACCCCAACTCCCTATCAATATGCAAGGATGGCTGGCCTTGCAATATGAACCGCATACCATCTAATTGCGCAATAAATAGATAGTTACAAAAAAGCATAACTTGTACAAGTCACTTTATAAGATGAGTGCACTTATATTGGTTAGAACCTATTGCAATAAAAGATTTCAGAGTTATTTAGCAAGCCCTAAATAGTCTTCTTGTGCAAAAATTGATATAAAAATATTTAGTAACCAGAATAAAAATCTTTTATATATTTGTCGGGTACAATTGTCAATGTTTAGGTGGAGCCTACACACAGCAGCAGCTTAATGGATAGGGTCTAACAAGTTTTGGTAATTAATCATCAATAGGTGTACAAGATTATATAATATATTTATGGTATTAAAAACAATAATATTTTTATTTTTGAACTTTGCTGCACTTGCACTTGGGAGCTTATTCACATCAGTTGAAGTAAAGTCCGAGTGGTATAGTTTATTGAACAAGGCTCCTTGGACACCCGCTGGTTGGGTATTTGGTTTTGCATGGACATCAATTATGATTTCCTATGCATTCTATATGTCTTACTTATGGACAACAAGACAGGACAAAGAAACATTAATTCTTTTGTATTCGATTCAATGGGTATTAAATGTAGCATGGAATCCCATATTCTTTAAGTTTCATTATACAAATTTCGCGTTAATCGTGATTGTTTTATTGACCCTACTTATAGGTTATTTTCTCTATAGGTTTCTCGGCGATTTGCGTTTTAAATCTTTATTAATTATGCCTTATTTTCTTTGGTTGCTCATCGCGACATCCTTGAATGCATATATTTGTTTGAAGAATTAAAAACTGCAAAAGCACGCGAATAGCTTTTGTCAATGACCTTGATAATTGAGTATTGTATTTGAGTACTTTTCTTTAGCAATAATAATCATTTATTGGAATATGATATGGAAGGATGAGATTATGGCGATGCCTAAAGGCCCGGGCTATTTCTGGCTTATTAATTGCTTTTGGCGAGCCAGAATCTGCACCGCATCTTTTTATCGTTCCGCTTTGCTTCACTATATGGTAATGGTAGTTTGATTGTTTATTTGATTTTTAAAGGTAGCAAGAACCTTCGCCTACGCTTGGTTTCTTCTACAAGTCCTCGCTGCTTGCTGGAAGGTTTATTTTCTATGGCAAGCAAGAATCTTCGCTATCGCTCGATTTGTGCCTCGCTGTGGGCTTACTTGCGAATTTATTATTTTTCTAATGGCAACAAGAACCTGCGCTATCGCTTGGTTGCTCACGTCTATCCCTATCGCAAATACAAAACTAGTTGCTATCCAAAAAGCCCTGGAGATACGAAAACTACCTGAACTAGGAGTTTTAAAAAAGATGTACTGGAGCATATTGACCCCCCGCTCAACAGGCTAAAATCTGTAGCTCAAAACTATTGAACAAAATAAAGTTCATTAAATCACGTTGTAAAAAATAGTTTGAATGGACATGGGAGAACTTATATTGTAGTGAATTGATAGAATGATTTACTTATGCTGAGTTTTTTTCATGGAATGGACACGCCGATATTAGTATGACACACAGAACAGCTCCAATTGGATACAATGATGTTCTTCTAATTGATAACTGTTCCGAGTCCTTTGCAATTTTATAGCTATTTGTGATTTTTATAATCTTTATTTATGAATAAATTAGTTACAGTAATTTTGTTTTTACTATTGAATTTCGGATGGTGTTACGGCTCTAATGGAATCAATGTGACGATTCTTAACCACACAGGTGACAGCTTGGCGTATTTAAAAATTACGAACTATCACAACGATTTGATATATGAATCAGATTCATTTGCTGCAAAAAAGACAATATTTGTCCCTGATGTTGAATCGCTTGTGTATTTCAATCTTAGGTATAATAATGCGAATACGCCAATTTTTTATGAAGGTGAATCTATGACAATAGAGATTCATTCTTCAGTACATAGAGATAGTCTGCAATATTATGAATTCATTACCCCTAATTTACCAATTAATACCAACTATCAGCAGCTACTAAATTTTCATAAAAAAATTAATTTAGATGCCATGGAGATCTTTTATAGTTTCTATGGTAATTCTGCTCTCGACTCGACTGAAGTAAAAAGATTGAAAAGTAGTTACGATTCATTGAGAAATTATCAAGATAGTTATAGTAATTCTTATATTGAATCTAGTCAATATGAGGAATTAAGGTTGTATGAATTAAATTTTTTAACAGATTCGCATCTTAAGGATCCTGCTGAATTGAAGGCATTTATGGGAACCATCAAGAGTGAAAAATTAAGAGAAAAATATCCTTTTATTAGGTGTGAGAATATTCTAAATAGTGAGAAGCTAGCTATTGGTTCAAAGCTAAGTGGCTATAATGTTTTGGATAAAAATAAAAATGTTATATCTTTAGATAGCCTTTTGAAACCAAAAGTCAATTATATACTTTTTTGGAGTACATGGTGTAGATTTAGTTTAGATGAGATGAAGCAGTTGATTGAGTATAATAACAATGCTAATAGCACAATTGGTTTTGTACTAATTTGTATTGAGTCAGAATATGAGGAATGGGTTAAGTCCATTGCTAATTTCTCAAGTAAGGATATTCAGTATTATTTACCACTAAGCGATAAAAGTCTTTTACAAGCTCTTTGGCAGTCAGGTACGCCTTATGGAGTTATGCTGGACCATAATATTGTTATGGGGAAAGATATTCGCTTCAAAGAATTTGTATCAAGAACGGACACCAAGTAGGACTTATTTCGTAATGGGCTTTAGTTGTTTTGGGTTATCAATTATGCTGACTATTTTGCTTGACAGCTAATCTGATACACCTATGGTGATGACTAAAGAATTGAGCGACGCTCTACTCTATTACGCTCTGCTGGTTTCGCACTGGGCTGTCCTTGACAATTAATTGTTTTATGGCGAAATCAATAACCTAGACTTGCGCTTGAGTTGCCCCCATACTTAATATAATTACTAAATTAGTTGCTATCCAAATAGCCCTGGATATACGAAAACCAATTGAACTAAGTGTCTTTATCATGGTAGAGTTTGAAAAGCGGATTAATGGTGAGCATTATCCAAATTCAAAAAACAGTTCAATAGAATTTCAATTAGTATTCAAAGTACATACATCGAATAAAATACACTAGAGAAAAAATTGTTGTGAGCTGTGTTTTTTGTAAGCATTTTTTTGTGTAAATTTATCCCTAGAATGCCAAATCTTGGCTTGTCATTAGATTTTTTATTGTATTAGAAAATTCAATCCGTTTTCAATGAATAAAGAGCAGAATTATATAATCCTGAACAGACAGTCTTGGGACAATAAAGTTGAAACACATTTAAGTTCTGACTTTTATGACCTCAATAATTTTATAAAGGGCCAATCTTCTTTAAACAGCATTGAGCTTGGCTTACTTGGAGAAGTGTCGGGCAAGTCAATTTTGCATTTACAGTGTCACTTTGGACAAGATTCCATTTCTTTAAGCAGATTGGGTGCTGAAGTTACAGGAGTAGATTTTTCTGAAAAAGCCATAGCAAGTGCAATAAGAATTGCAAAAGAAACCAAGGCAAATGCAACATTTATTTGTTGTGATATTTATGACTTGCCTGCTTATTTGGATAGGCAATTTGATATTGTATTTACAAGTTATGGCACTATTGGTTGGTTGCCTGATTTAGACAAGTGGGCAAAAATTATTTCTAAATTTTTAAAACCAAATGGTCACTTTGTATTCGTAGAATTCCATCCTGTAGTTTGGATGTTTGATGATAATTTTGAAACAATCTATTATAGGTATTTTAATTCAGGAGCAATTATAGAAACTGAAATTGGAACTTATGCCAATAAAACAGCTAATATTACACAAGAGTTTGTTATGTGGAATCATGGGTTGAGTGAAGTAGTCAATAGTTTGATAAATAATGGGCTTGAAATAAATTTATTAGATGAGTTTGACTATTCACCTTATAATTGTTTTAATAAAACAATAGAGTACGAACCAAAAAAATACAGAATAGCACATCTAGGCGATAAAATCCCTATGGTATTTTCAATAAAAGCAACAAAAAGTACAGGCGATTAAGTAAGTATATTTATTGGTGTCAGTTTTGTAAAATATATGTATTTATTTTGGGGATAATTTGACAATTGGCTGTTTTGAATTTATCTAATTGATATAGAATAGCTGATTATAATGATAAATGATCATTACAAATATTTGGACTTGACTTCCAAAATTATTGGTTGTGCAATGGCTGTGCATTAACCTTTAGGAAACGTGTTTTCATAAATGAATTATTATAGATTATTGGAGATTGAAATGAATTGAAGTCGTATTGGTTATGATAGGGAATAGGAGATGCCTATTTTTTGCAAATGGCAAAATATAGGTAGGACTTGCTAATTAACTTTGAATTCTTTTATTGGTATAGGTCCTAGCCTTTATAAGTGCATTGGATATGCACATATTTTTTTTGCATTTCCGTAAAAAAGCGCTAATCATACATAAGAAATGTCGTTTCATAGCTATTGCTTTTTCGGATTGTGTTCGCGATAGGCAAGTCCTATGGGTAAAAGCAAAGTCGATTGTTTTTAAAGAGAACTTATATCATTAGAATTATTTGCTTTACTGCTAGTACTAATAGTCCACTCTGGATTGTTTTTTTATCTCCTCAAGCAATAATGCATTGGTGGGATTGTTCTTTTCAAAGAGCAGGACATTGCCTCCTCCTAGGCTGGCCATCTTTTCCATTTTTTCTTTTGCATTTGCATCTTTCCCAAATCCGACGATGGATAACCGAATACCCTCGTCATACCCTGATTTTATGAGCTTGTACAATTCCTTATCGGAAATATCATTTTCGCTAAACAAGCCATCGGTACACAAGATAATCTGATTATTGCGTCCTTCCTCATAATATTGGATTGCGGTGTCGAAAGCTTTTTTCATTGCGCTAGCGCCCATGGTTTTGCCTTTGGCTTGAATGGCATTGATCGTGGCTAAGACCTCCTCAGGATCACCAAGTGGGTTATGCTCAACCAAGGTTTCCACTCTATAGGCATAGCTAATCACGGTTACATAATCAATATCGCGCATGGATTGTAGCAGGGTAGCAGTTGCTTGTTTTAGCTGACCTATTTTATCATGCTCATTCATACTCTGACTTACATCTATAAGCATTGTGATGTGGTTAGGGCGATACAATTTATTGGAGAGTATGGGTTTCGATTCTTCTACTGCTATATCCATGGCAGACTCCTTGTTCGGGATGATTACAGGGTTGGTTTTTAGGGGGTCTTCCTCCGCTGGTTTCATTTCATTTTCCGCAGTATCATTATCAGTATCATTTTCATTGCTTGTGATGGGTTGTTCGTTTTCGCTTAGCAGTGCTACTGGGATGGGACTCATCTTAACCAAGTACTTGCCCGACTGCCGATTCAAAAATTTTAAGTCATCTACTGGATAGTATTGGGGGTGAGATGCTGCGATGATGAATTTATTGGGTATCAGTTTTGTTTGGCATTTGCCCTGCTCATTGCTCTTTAATTCTATCAATTGCTGATCGCCATCGCTTAAAAAAATATCTACACCAGCGATAGGCAGTCCTGTGGTCTTGTCAATGGCTGTGAATAGCTGGTCAAATCCCAATTTTTCATCCTTGTGAAATCCATTGCCGGGACAGTCTAATAAAGCATTGTGTGCAAATGAAACTAGGTGTCCATTGATACTAATCTCAATAGGTTCGTTGAACTCAGCAAAATAGATCTTTATTTCTTTGTGAAACTTTCCCAATTCTTTGGGGAAATAATAGATCATAAAACTGGCAGTATGTCCTGGTAGAATTTTCCCTTTTGGGAAATCAATGCTACAATCTTTATGAAAAAAATTTGGTAAAAAGCTAATCGGCTTATCACCTCTATTTTCGACAATAAATGCTGCTGCGGGATTGTCCCAATCTTCGACCTTGCCAAAATCATAGACTTCGGGATTAATTACAACAGCCTGTGCTAAGACAGGTACTAGGCTTATCAATAAGGAGATGAATAACAATAGACATTTGTCCCAATACAAATGACAGTTTTTGTAAGCACAAGCTGCTCTACTTTTATGTAAATTATTTATCAACATTCTCTGCCTATTATGCTGTTTCATTGTTTGAATTATTTCCATTGATATACACTACATTATGCTTTCCATATTTTGTGCCAAGGATCGAATATAGCACTTCATTGGGCCTCCAATAATAATAATATTAATCCACATGGCAATTGTTTAAGCTATCTGTCCTAGGTGTTATCACTTGTTTTTATTTTTGGCCATCAGTCCACACCATAACTCATGTGCGCTGCTGCAGCTTGAATGGTTGCCAATAATGATAAAATTAGAATCCTTATTGGGATGAAAATGAACTTGTTTTCCATCAATCACTACCAAGCCATAAGCTGCATAATGCCAATCTAACTCATAAAGAACGCAGCTAAAAAATATTATTGTTTATACCGACCACAATAGCCTGTAGATTATACACTTACGGTAGAAACCTGATCTGCAAACTCGTTGCACAGGTAGTAATAGATAGTTGGTAGCATAGTTTTAGTAAGAGCACTTGCCGCAAACTGCTTCTTGTAATACTGAAGTACTGGTTCAGTAGTATTTCGCGATAAGGATCGCAAGGGTTTGTACTGGGCTTGCTGGCTTTCAGTAACTGAGCATATTAGAAGCCAAAAGCCAGCAAGCCCAGTACCGGAGCGTCAGCGCAGCCCTGGAGAGCCTGGGCCTGTCCCTGAGCATTGCGGAAGGGCAGGCATCGCCCAAAAAAAACTGTTTCTTTAGAGCTTGATTAATTGTGTTTGCTACTGAGTTGTAGGCGGCTTTATTCACTACGAGATGGCTATTCGAGATCGTACAAGATGCCTTCATTCATTTAGTCTGTTTAACGCGCTTCAACGATGTATGCGCCTTGCTGATTGACCGCTCCAAAATAATATTCTGATCCTATATTTTGCTTCGCTAGTTCTGTCGCTAATGCTTTGGATCCCTGCTCGGCAGCCTCGATTGTATCCCAGAGGGTAAACAAGGAAGGACCCGATCCTGAGATGCCGCAGTGTATGGCATTCAGCTCCATAGCAGTCGTTCTGCAACCGCTTAGATAGGGCATAAGTGACGCTCTTACTGGCTCTGCTATGACATCGTGTAGGTATTCGCTGAGTCCTTGCCGATCGGATTCATAAAGTGCGGAAGTAAATCCGGCTAGTAAGCCCATTTGTCTGATAGCTGCTTGCCGAGTTATGGAGCTTGGAAGGATGCTGCGAGCCTCCGCTGTTTTAATTTCTAAGTGTGGATGGATAAGCCCATAATGTAAGAAAGATGGGATGGGCAATTTGCGATAACTCAGTGGCTCATAGCTATTGATGAGGATGATGCCGCCTAGCAAGGAGGGCAGCACATTGTCACCATGTACCGAACCGCTGCTAGCACCCTCGGCTTCTAGCACAAATTGGGTTAGTTCGTGCTTGCTCATAGGCGACCCAAATAGATGATTAACGGCTAGTACGGCCGCCACAGCACTCGCACCACTGCTGCCCATACCACTGCCCAGTGGCATCTGCTTTACGAGTCTTATGGATACGTGCTGATGGCTATTGATGGCACGCAGATAAGCGAGCACAGCAATGCCTGCTGTGTTTTCGGAAATAGCTAATGGCAACCTGCCAGAATCACCTATAATTTCACTGATATAGGTTCTATCGGTTTCCGTACTAATTGTCACGAGATCGCCTGGTGACTGTAAGCACATACCCACTACATCAAATCCGACTGTGAGATTGCCTATGGAACCAGGTCCAAAAGCGGTAACTGAGTTATAAATCGCATCCATACTGAGTGCAAAAGAAAATTATTTTTGTGAAACAGTGCAATTTTAGTTTTTTGAATGATTGGTTGTTTGATAGCAGACCGGACTGCTGGTAATAAGGATAATACAACAAGTTATTAATTTCAAGTTTACTTGTGGTGCATAATACTGCTCATCAATATGGGTGTAGGAATGGTAGTCCGCGCAGCAGTTTAGTTTACTAACGGATTGGGTCTATTAGGATTCTTCAAGCAGGCCATAAAAAGATAAAGTCCTTGTATATCCAGCACTTGTTTTGTAATTCAAAAATTCAGGATAATGGCGATGCCTAAAGGCCCGGGCTGCTCCAGGCTCCACTGCGTTTCGGTCTTGTCCGCTGCCTCCCTTTTTGGTTGATCCCCATTGAGCAATTCCTAGTCTTATAGCTATCACTTTCTACACTG
>CAYZQX010000109.1:0-10249 GCA_964480615.1 uncultured Chitinophagales bacterium
AAGTAAACTTTGGAAAAGACATTGTCAATATGTAGCAATTTAGGGGGATACGATTACACCATATTAGCAGAGAAAACAGAACTTCCCAAGTGAATAATTCATAATAAAAATGTTTCCGTATCTTTGCAGAGTGATTATTCACTAACAAATCAAAATATCCAATGAAGCTTGTTTTTTCGGAAAGGCAAATTAACATAATTGAAACCTCATGCAAAATTATAATTGAAAAGGGTATTGCAGGGTTAACCACTAAAAACCTAGCTCAAGAAATGAACTTTTCAGAGAGTGCACTCTATCGACACTTTAAGGACAAGGAAGATATTATCCTATTGCTAATAAAATTCTTAAGCAATAATGTAAAGGAGCGTTTTGAACCGATATTAGCTTCAGAACTAGGCCCAGAAGAAAAGTTAAAACAGCTATTTAAAAGCCAACTTTCATTCTTTAATTCAAATCCACATTTTATAGTTATAATTCTCTGCGACCTCATGCTAGACTCCTCAGAAAACATACGGAATGAAATCCTAAAACTTATGGAAAACAATGTAAAAACAATAAAAGGTGTAGTCACTCAAGGTCAAAAAAAAGATGTTTTTAAATCTGAAATTAACCCAGAATACATCGTACATTTCCTTGTTGGCTCCTTTCGATTACTTGTCCTGAATTGGAAAGTAGCGAGGTTTCAATACAATATTGAAAGTCAAGGGATGAAAACGATGAATCATCTAATTCAACTAATTAAAAAATAAAAAAAAATGAAAATTAGTAGTTCAATATTTTCCATTCTTTTAATAATTATTGCTAATTCTTGCCACACACTTATATTATCTGCACAAGAAGAAAAGATAATATCAGATATAAGCGAATTATTTGAAATTGCCAAAGAAAACAACTATGTAATTCAAAACGGCGAATTCCAAGCGGAACTTACAGAACTAAACAGAAAAACAGCAATAGGAAATGCGATTAACCCAAAAATTCCCCTATCTTTTCAGGCAATTGACAATATTACCCAGCAAGTTAGTTTCTTACCTGGACAAGTTTTTGGACTACCGAATGGCACCTACAAAGAAGTAATTATTGGCCAACAGTATATATCGACCCTAAACATACAACCCCAATTTGATATTCTAAACTTTGCAAACATAGACCAAATAAAATCCTCAAAAATTAATCAACAATTAATCTCAAACCAAAATAAAATTAATGAACAAAATATATACTATCAAATATGTTCAATATACTACAATATTATCTCATTCCAATCACAAAGAATAATGATCCAAAAGAACCAAAGAATAGCAGAGCAGATTTATGAGATAATCAATAATAGATATAAAGAAGGAATTGCTAGAAAACAAGAATTAAATGAGGCAGAATCCAATATGCTGCTTATACAGGACAAACTCGATCAACTAGATCTTAACCTAAAAATACAATATCAATCATTAGAGTTGCTTTTCGAAAATAAATTTAGCTGTGTCCTAGTGGAAAGTTTAGAACGATATAGCAACCTAGGTGAAGAAGATAATATACATGCGATTGCAAACAACCTGAATGAACAAAATCTCAAGCTACAAAGACAATTTGCTGAACAAGAATTAATCTCCCTAAAGCATCAAAACATACCTGTACTGTCGTTAATCTCGTCTATAAGTTGGCAAAATCAAAGCAATAGTTTCTTTTTCCATAAAGATTCCAACTGGATTGACTTTAGTTTTATTGGGTTGAAATTGCAATATGATATACCAACAACAGTTCAAAAATATTCAAATTACAAAGCAAAACAACTTCAGATAAAAAGCTTACTAGCTAATGAAGTACATCAGCAAAATGATAAAACCACCAAATCTCAAGTACTAAACTATGAATACGAGAAATCGATAAAACAAGCACAGCTATATCAAAAAATATATTTACTAAAAAAAGATACTTACGAGAAAAACAACAACCAATTTATAGAAAACATATTGCCACTTGACAAACTACTAATTGCTCAAAATGACATGATAATCAGCGAGTTGAATCTTATCACCGCAATGACAAATATTGGGTATAACCAATCAAAAATTGAAATTAATAATAGCTTGTAAAATGAAAAAATTAATAACGATATCAGCTTTATTGGCAATAACAGCTTGCAGCAATACTGAAAAGGAAGTAAAACCCATTATCAAAGATATCAAAGAGTTAGTTTTTGCCTCAGGGGAAATAGAATGGGATGATTCCTATAATCTGGTGGCCCAAACTGATGGGACATTACTCGAGGCAAAATTTGAAATAGGTGAAAAACTAACTAAGGGTCAAATTATCGCTGTTATTGATAATCAAAACAATTCAATAAACACTGCTACTGCTAATGAGCAACTTGCGATCAGCAAAGAAAATCTCACCAGCCAATCTCCCGCATTACAACAACTTCAAAATAACATCACAATAGCCGAAAATAAATATTCCCAAGATCAAATCCAAGCGGCTCGTTACCAAAGGCTATTTGAGCTCAATAGCGTAGCTAAGGTTGAATATGAAAATATGAAGCTTGCCGCTGAAAATTCACTAGCCGCTGTTATTGCACTTAAAAAACAAGCTTTACTATTAGAACAACAATCAAGGCAACAATTTATTAATTCAAAGGGTCAATGGCAGAACAATAAAGTTATAGAGCAATACAATAAAATAATAGTATTAGAGTCAGGGACTATTATTAAAAAGTTAAAATCAACTGGTGACTTTGTAAGAAAAGGTGATGTTATAGCTACCCTTGCCAATGAAAAAATCATACAGGCTGTACTCTATATTGATGAGACAAGTATAGATAAAATCAAAATAGGTCAACCAGCATACATCCAATTAAATACCGACAAGTCAAAAATATACAATGCTAAAATTAATGAAATAGAAGTTGCATTTAATATCCAAACACAATCCTTTAAATGCAAAGCCAAGTTCGAAGATACCATAAAATATGCTCTTTTTGGCACACAACTCGAAGCCAATATTTTAGTAGGTGAAAAACAAAAGGCAATGCTCATACCGCGATCCTATATGGGTTATGGCAACAGTGTGAATATCAAAGACAAAGATGAAAAGACGATTATTAAAACAGGCATAGTCTCTATTAAATATGTTGAAGTACTAGAGGGCATCGACACGAGCACAATCCTGGTTCCAATACAACCATAGACTATGAATATCAACAAAGTAATCGCCAAGACATACATAGTTTCAAACAAAAGACTAACGGCAGTCGCTGTATTAGGCGTACTATTAGGAATGTCCGTTTATATATTTATGAACAGTTTACTGGTGGGTTTTGATAGAATTTCCATAGCATCAATCTTTAAAAATGCACCACATATTCGTGTATATAAAGACGATGAAATGAGTCAAATCTTGCTAAGAGATAGTACGCAAAATTATATAATCATAAATCCCAAAACTGTTCCAAATAACAACACTATTGTAAATCCAAAATTGATTATTGAAACCATATTAAAACAGAAAGAAGTAGTAGTGGCTACCCCACAAGTAGCTGCAAATATTTTTTACAACAATGGCAAATCTCAAATTTCAGGCATTGCGATCGGCATTATTCCTGATGAAGCAGACTTAATGTTTGGAATCAAAGAGTTAATGGTAGAAGGCAATCTCGAGTTGTTAAAATCCAATCCGAATGGAATAATTATAGGCAGTGGAATTGCAACTAAAACCAACCTAACTATCGGTGATAATATCAATATTAATTCCTCGAAAGGTGTCAATCGAAATTTTAACATTATAGGCATATTCCAAACCAACAACTCTGCTATTGACAAGACAAAATCATACATTAATATTGCCTCAGCACAACAACTGCTAAAAGAAGGGACCTCTTACATAACCGAAATCAATGTAAATATTAGTGACCCAGAAAATGACTATGAAATAGGTAAGAAACTATCCCAAATAACAGGGTATAAAGCCGAAGGATGGAAACAAGCCAATGAAACACTAATGGCTACGTCTAAGATGCGAAAATTCATTATAACTTTTGTATCCCTAACAATCGTACTAATAGCTGGATTTGGAATATACAATATTATCAACATGACAGTTTCGTCAAAACTTAATGATATTGCCATTCTGAAAGCTATGGGATTTAAAGGAAGAGATGTAATAGAAATATTTGTAACACAAGCTGTATCCATAGGCATAATGGGTGTAATAGGAGGCGTGGTGATGGCTACGGTTCTCATTACACTACTGAAAAAAGTTTATCTAGGTGGTGACATTGGTTATTTTCCAATTGATTATGAGGCACAGAAATTTGCACAGGGGATTATTCTTGGCTTACTGATTACATTTCTTGCAGGATATATCCCTGCTAGAAAAGCAAAAAAATTAGATCCCGTAGAAATATTAAGAAAGTAATCCTAAAAGATGAGTATTATATTAAAAGCTGAAAATATTAATAAATATTTTCATCAACCCACAGAATTTCAGGTATTAAAAAATGTGGGATTTGATGTACAGAAAGGCGAATTTCTGACGATGGTTGGTAAGTCTGGCTGTGGTAAGTCAACCTTATTGTACATACTCTCTACGATGGATACAGACTATACTGGAAATTTATACATCGATAATCAACTAACTACAGCATTATCAATTGATGAGCTTGCGGAGATTCGCAACGAAAAAATTGGCTTTGTATTCCAGTTCCATTATTTATTGCCTGAATTTTCTTGTCTAAAAAATGTGATGATACCTGCCTTAAAGCTAGGCCAATATTCTGAAGCTGAGATTGAAGAAAGGGCTTATCAAAAATTAGATATTTTAGGATTAAAGGATCAAGCATTAAAACCAGCTAGTAAACTCTCAGGTGGCCAACAACAAAGGGTGGCAATCGCACGTGCACTGATTAATGATCCACTTCTTATTATGGGAGATGAACCTACCGGAAATCTCGATAGCAAAAACACAAATATAGTATTCGATATATTTCAAGAATTAACACGTAGCTATAATCAAACTATTGTAGCTGTCACCCATGATGAAGACTTCGCCCATAAGAGCGACAGAATTATTGAAATGAAAGATGGAATGATAATATAATAAACATAATAGGCAATGTGCATCATCAATTGCAAATGCGATGTATTATTAGAAGATTCATTTATGAATGAATGAACGAAAGAATGAATGAATGAATTAACATACTACCACCATAACTGTTATATATAATATATTATTCCTAGATAAGAAATTGTAATATAAGTTAATATCCATTTCAACACCAAAAAAGATGCCTATTGAAAAAAAATACACTAATAAATAGAATAGCAGCTATCTCAATTGTGCAATCAGAGTATGCAATGAATAATATTAGTGAAATAAAAAATGCTCATAATCACTTGATGAGGGACAGTGGATAATAGTACTAGATGATAGTCAATGGGCTGCGCTTATAAGTAGGGTTTGCTAAATAACTCATAATTATGCGATTTTGGCGATGCCTAAGGCCCAGGCTCTACGCTATACTCCTCGCTCCTAAAGTCGCTGTGGGGTGTCGCTGCGATCCTTATCGCAAATACAACTGGAAAGAGCACTGTATAAGAGAAGACATTACAAATTTATAATGCAAACTTTTTTGCTAATAATCAGAAATTATGGTGCATTTCCTTAGCACTTGTATATTCCATAATCGTTTAGTATAAAAGATATTGCATTTATTGAGCAAGCCCCATGTAACAAGTTGTTTCATTACTGTTGATTAAGATTGTGCATCCCAATTCGTTTGATCTAGGTTATAGATCTCAAGACTAAATAATGCGATAGAGAAGTCCCCTCAAAGCCTATACAGTTTTTCTCCACCGTGTGGGATAGTAATTGGTTGTTTTTTGGACTCTGTCCTTAGGAAGCGGGATGGTTTAGTCTTGTGCGCTAACTCCCTGTACTTTTGTGATCTTTGTAGCCTATGCGATTACTCAACTGGAAATTGTGAATTGGTTGTACTAAGAGGGAGGTAACGGACAAGACCGAAAACAAATCGAGCTTGCGAAGATTGTGGCGGCAATTGAAAAAAAATAAATGCCAAAAGGTGTAGCCTGTAGCAGCCCGGGCCTGTAATGCATCGCCCATGTCCAATTTTTTGAATGTTATTGAACAATCCATTTTGCTCACAGTAAGACTAAGCAAAATCATAATTTTTCATATTGCCTCATTATATTATTAGGTGTTCTTAAAAAATATTAACGGACCATACAACTTCATAAACCATCCTAACGAGGTTGACCTAAATCAAGAAATAAAAATTGCTTGCCGAACATATAGATAGGAGAACCTTCGACTAAAAAAAATAATTGTAACTTAACACTCTATTATTAGAAAATAAACCAAATAGCAGTCGATGGTTATCTATTCATTGGAATTTGTGAATGTTATTATCACACTTGCAATTATTGCATTTGGCATATTTTTATTTATCAAAGAGTACTTTTCGATTGATACCTCCTCGATCATTATAATGACACTCTTTATAGTAACTGGCATACTCTCCCCTAATGAAGGATTGTCTGGTTTTATCAATAGTGCGCCTGTAACTATTGCTTGTATGATGGTGCTAAGTTATAGTGTATTAAAATCGGGCATACTCAATGGTTTTACGAACACCTTAGTACAAGTGGGAAAAGTTAGCTATGTGATAGCCCTTGTTGTATTTTGCATTATTACTGCATTATTTTCATCGTTTATCAATGACTCGGCTGTGGTGGCTATTATGATACCTATCACCCTTAAAGTTGCCTACAGCACCAATATAAGCCCATCAAGACTATTATTACCTATTTCCTATGCCGCTTGCTTAGGTGGATCAATTACAATTATTGGAACGAGTGCTAATCTAGTAGTCAGTGGGTTTGCTGAGAGCAACAATTTACCTGGATTTACAATGTTTAGCTTTAGTTACCCAGCTATTATGCTAACAGCTATTGGATTTGTGTATTTATTTTTTGTAATGCCACTATTGCTGCCATCACACAGCAATCAAAAAACCAATAATGAAAATGATGAAAATGGAGGCATAGGCGGGGATGAATTAGCACTGCTGTATATATCTGATATTATTATACCGAGCAATAGTACTGAGATAGGTAAAAGCTTGCGCAACTCTAAAATAATGAAAGAATATGGTGACAACTTAATATCAATTAATGGTGTATTGCTAAATGAATCACCTGAGAGTTATAACTTATTTTTAAATGAGAATGACAAAATCAGACTCGCATTAAACGCAAAAAAATTGAGTGAGCTTAAAGGCAATCAAAACTATTCTATTAAGTATGAAAAAAAATTATTAGTAGCTGATTCAACAAGCAAAAACACCAAAGAAGAAAGCAACTTATATGAAGTCATTATACCATATGGATCCCAGCTAGCTGGAAAATCGCTTGAGGAAATAAAATTTAGACAGACTTACAATGCCAATGTCCTAGGAATAAGAAGCCACGAAAACAATGTGATAGATCAATTAAAACAATACAAGCTAAGCGAAGGTAATATTATGCTGATCGATACGATGAAAGATTCGATTAGAGAAATGCAAAGAGATAAGCTAATAGTACCCTTACAATCAATTACAACTGAAAAGTTAAACAAGCAAAATGCATTCTTAAGTATCACTATCTTGGCTGGTGTGATCATAGCTGCAGCAACTAATATTACCTCAATAATTATTAGTGCGATGGTGGGCAGTTTGCTTTTAGTTATGCTCAAAGTAATAAAGCCTGATGAAGCCTATAAAGCTATCGATTGGAAAATAATTTTTATGATTGCAGGAGTACTGAGTATGGGTACAGCATTAGAGAAATCAGGCACTTCAACCATCATTGCCTCCCATTTGAGTGAAGCTTTGCAATCCTTAGATATTAGAATAACATTGGGTTTGGTTTACCTTGTTACACTATTAGCTACAAATATACTTTCTGGCAAAGCAGCAGCAGCACTTATGTCTCCAATTGTACTGCAATTTGCACTTAATATGGGTGTTAATTATCCACCATTTCTAATTGCGATTATGTTTGCTTGCTCCTATACATTTATGACTCCTATATGTACACCTACAAATACGATGGTCTATTCAGCCGGTAATTATACATTTAATGACTATTTAAAAGCAGGTTTGCCACTGAATATCATTTTATGGTTGGCTTCTGTTTTTATCATACCTATTTTCTTTCCATTCAAATAATTATTAGCATTATAACATATTCGGTTCGATATAAATAGTGTGAATAGTAGCATCACACTAACTCTATGCAAGATGAATTTTTAGATTGACTTAGATATAAGATAAATGCAAATAAATCAGTAAACAACTGCGTTATATTGGTTTACTATGCCATTACTAAAAGCGCTAGGCAACTAGGAAATATTAGTCACTAATCCATCGCAATTTATCATTATGTTATAGGGAAACTGGATACTTAAAAATTAGAACAAACACAATGGGATAGCGACATGAGTGGATATCCTTTTAGGAGGCTTATTAGTGGCACCTATTATAAAAGTATAAAACTCAATGCCAACTTGTAATACGTCTAAAATATATTGAACCATAGCCTCCTAAAAGATAGGAACGGTTGGCGCGGGCCGTAGGCATCCCCCAAAAAAAATATTGCCTAAGGGATAACAAAAGTCTTATCCAGTAACAAGGGCTATACAACAAGAATAAATTGAATGTGACAACCGTTTATCAAAAGATAAAATCAAAAACTATCGCTAAACTATTTTTCATAAATTTCACAAATTAACATAGGATTTTAGTGGCATATTGTTTTTTTTATTAGCTTTGCTTTGTTATATCATTGTCAAGTGGCAAACTATTATTTATTATTTAATTGATGATTAGATTTAGAACATTTGGATTTTTTGCTTTACTGCTAGGCGTATTGCTAGTGGGCAGTTCATTGTGTATTAAACCTTGGGGATTCTGGGCGCATAAGCGCATCAACAGGATCGCGGTGTTCACTTTGCCTCCTGAGATGATTGTGTTTTATAAAAAGCATTTGGAGTTTATTACTGAGCATGCAGTAGATCCTGATAAGCGACGTTATGCAACTGAAGAGGAAGCAGCTCGACATTATATTGACATAGATCATTATGGTGAATATCCATATGCGAATGTTCCAAGACGCTGGAATGAGGCAGTTGCGATTTACACTGAAGACACTTTAAAAGCTTATGGCATTGTACCTTGGCATACAGAAAAAACATTGTACAATCTCACTGAGGCTTTCAAAAAAAAGGATGTGAATCTCATATTAAAATACAGTGCGGACATCGGTCATTATATTGGTGATGGACATGTTCCACTTCACACATCTGAAAATTATAATGGTCAAAAAACGGGTCAAGAAGGCATTCATGGTTTTTGGGAAAGTCGTGTTCCTGAGTTATTTGGTGATAACTATGATTACTTTACAGGTAAGGCAAAATACATAGAACATCCCAATAGTTTTATTTGGGAATATGTGATGGAGAGCGCACTGGCAGCGGATTCCGTGCTTACATTCGAGAAAGAATTAAATCTAAAATATCCCAGTGATCAAAAATATGCTTTTGAAGATCGCGGCGCTGTGTTGACTAAAGTATATAGTCAAGGTTATACTAAAGCCTATTCTGAAATGCTCAACAATATGGTAGAACGCAGGATGAAAGATGCAATCATTGATGTAGGCTCATTGTGGTTCACGGCTTGGGTCAATGCTGGCCAGCCTACCCTAGCGGATCTGCCTGATATGAATTGGAGTGAGGAAGATATGGAGGAAATGAAAAAACTGGATGATGCATTACAAGGAGGCGTAATAAAAGGACGTTCTTGCCATTAAGCACAAATTTTACTAACTAATGTTTTATTGCTAACATTTCTGTAACAACATACTCAATATTAATTAATTGATAATACGACTCACTAGGTGAATATTCATATCGCCTTGGTGCAGGTTCTATCTTGTAATTTTTATTGAAAGCTATGAACAAAGTTTATTAGTTCATTTATCAAAACATAATTCATTAGTACAATCGCAATGATTGTTAATTCGTTCATTCCTAATTAGGGCTTCCTAAATAAATCAAAAGTTTGCGATTATGGCGATGCCTGCGGCCCGGGCTATCTGCTACAAGTCCTCGTTACTTGCTGAATAGTTTAATTTCAATGAAAAGCAAGAATCTTCGCTATCGCTCGATTTGTGCCTCGCTGTGGGCTTTTCGCGTC
>CAYZQX010000110.1:0-10237 GCA_964480615.1 uncultured Chitinophagales bacterium
GTGATGACCACATTATTGCGCAATATAGTTTCTCCTTTCTCCTCATACCGCTCAGCATAGTCAGCAGTTATGATGCTCTGCAAGAGACCATCGGTATTGTAAAAATGAATCTTTAGACCCTTTGGAAATTCTAATCTGGGATTTTCATTCTTGTGCCTTATCATTTCAGCCGCTTCCAATTGAATTTTTACACGGCCATATTCTGAAAAAAACATTTCGATATTTTTAGCCTTATCCTTAGTTGAAGCCGCCTCTCCACTAAATTTTTGAATATCCTCCATTTCGTTTTCACAAGCGGAAAACAAGAAAACTCCAAGGATGATAATGACTAATGATCTGCTTAACTTTCCTATAACCAATGCCATTAGTTTGCTTATGCGATGATATTTATTTTCTATTTTCTTAATTACCTGAGTTATTAAACATAGTAGTTAAAGAAAAAATTAATCATATTGTCTTTTTTGAAACCAGGTTGGGTCATTGAGATTTAACCCTAAGGTCATCTTCAAATAATTTTCGCGGATCCTTAAATTCTTAGTAGTACCGCGCTGGCCTATATCAAAAGTCAATGAAAGATTAGAAACGCCATTTTTAATAGGTACTGCACCGCCAATGGTGAGTCCCAGTATAGCTAATCTGTCATTATCAATATTCAAATAGTTAGAATCATAATAGGCTCCAAATCGGTAATTCATCTTTTTAAAGAATTTGTTATAAGCGCGCGAATCGGGAGTTATCGCTACTCCTCCTGACAATCGGATACTATTGCGCAGCGACACATCTTGACCAGGTATAGCCACTTTATTCCACTGGCCCGCTGTAATGTCGAATCCTGTTAACCATTTACCAGGGGAGCTATAAGCAAGGCCAGCTTGTATATAACCAGGTAGTTTGAGTTTGGCATCGCCCTCTTCGATCCTGTTTTGTTCCACCCATCGAGGGATAGAAGCGTTAGAAACATAGGCTAATTCTTCCCTAGCCTCAATTGTAGTTCTGCTTGAATTTAATTCATTGTTTCCCTGCCAGCTCACACCTGCTACTAACACCCTATTTTTTGCCTCACTGATAAGATAATCGCCCTGCAAGCCTATATTCCAGTTCACCCCTCTAACCTTATTGTTAAGTGTTACACGGGTATTAAAAAAGTTCACCTCATCATCCACAGTCGATACAACAACCCTATCTAAATTCCCGAACATATAACTCAGATTAAATCCGAATGACAGACCCTTGCTAGTTTTCCCTATTCTATAAGCCGCACCAATAAATCCTTGATAGAGATCACCGATCCCAAAGTATTGTAAGGACTCTGAATAGCCCAACTCACTCACGCGACTATCCGTAATGTCATAGCTCATGGAACTATAGGGCAATAAACCCATAGAAATGCCTCCTTTGTACTTCAGCATAGGAAATCCCAAAGCCAAATATCCTAAATTTATGTCTGAAGACTTATGCTTTTTTATATCTTGTGTCCACCATGAGCGATTGACTCTTGCGCCAAATTCTAAAGTAGTAAACCGCACACCTGAATAGGAAGCTGGATTGGAAAAAGATAGGTGAGAAGGCCCGCGCAAGGCAGCTGAAAATCCACCTAGCCCTCTTGACATGCCATAACTATTCGGATGTATATCTCCAAGGCCAAAATATGAATAAGGCGAATTGTTTTGATCTATGGTGTAGGTTTGGCCATATACTTCTATGGGCAGCGAATGGACCATTAAGAATAATAAAAAGCAGTTAAATATCTTAGACATTGAGGATTAAAATTTCATTGAGCCCTTGAAGCACGAGATAAGGGACGGCAAATATCTGCTTTTTTATTTGGCTAACCAAAAAATCGCCATCGCCGCCCGTAATAATAACCGTTAAATTGGGATATAATTGCATATATGCCGCAATACTCGCCTCAATTTCTCGTGCCGCTCCGCCGATGGCTCCTGAAAGTATGGATTCTCCTGTGGTTTTTCCTATCAGCTGCTCCGGTTTTTCTAGTGACAATAACGGCAGTCGGCCAGTAAACTGGTGAAGGGCTTTTAACCGCATCCTAAGGCCTGGACTAATACTGCCACCTTGATAATATGAGTTCTCATCAAGACAGTTCATAGTGATGCAAGTGCCACAGTCGATCGTAAGGATCGCACCGTTGATAATCAGGGATCTCGCACCTATCACACCTGCTAATCGGTCGAGACCTAAGGTTAGGGGCGTATTGTAATTGATCTTTATCGGCATTTTAGAGTCAATACTAAAACGGTGAAAGTTCGGCTTATGAGCTAATTCAGCCTCCCAAGGCAGCCCAGCAGCACGCACTGAACTCAGGATTACCCGATCTACTGGTCGGTCGGCAAGCCAGGTATTTAACTGCTCCATATCAAACTCTGAAAAAATAACAAAATCAATTAACATCTTTCCATCGCCAAAAAGTGCAGCCTTTACCCTCGTATTTCCAGCATCAATACATAAATTCATTATGACTGCAAATTTCGCAATAGTTTGTTATATTAAGGTGAAAATAATTTTCATCTAACCATCTTGCATCCGATTAGCTGTGCCAACATGTAAAGTGGATTCAGCTTCAATGTATTAAACCATTGTATACACAGTCTTAATTTAATCTATTATTGATATGCCTAAAGGCGGGACTTGCGAATTTTTTATCAGCAGCAAGAACCTTCGCTATCGCTTTATTAACGATTTACGATTCCCGATTTTGGATTTACGATCCTGAAGCTTGTTGCAGCAACTGCACTAAGTCTAATGTCTAGTATCCAGTGTCCAGAGTCCTGTTAAGGCAACCGCACTAGATCCAGTGCCCTACGTACAATGATAATCAAATGATTTACCAACATAGCCATTAAATATTATAAATTATCCCACCACAATCACAAAACAATAGAGGTTGATTAGACTAAAAATAGAATTGACCAATTTTATCCCGACAATTAAATTAATTGATTTTTGAATTATCTATCTATTTTTGACCATTATCCATTTCAACTTGTTTCAATTCAAGCAATTTAGAATTACACAGTCACAAGCAGCATTTAAACTTGGTACGGATGCTGTTCTCCTAGGTGCATGGGCTGAGGTGGAAAGCTATAAGCACATATTAGACATAGGAACAGGAACGGGCATATTAGCATTAATATGTGCGCAGAAAAACAGTACAGCCGCCATTACTGCCATAGAGCCTGACCCACTTTCAGCTACCGATGCATTGAATAATTTTTATAATAGCCCTTGGTCTCACCGCATCTCTTTAATACAACAAAGGGTACAAGACTTTCAATCCGACAATAATCTAAAATTCGATTGTATAATCAGTAATCCGCCATACTTTGAAGGTCAGAAAAAGTCAGCAACTCAACGCAAAAACAATGCTCGACATACGGATGGGTTGCCATTAGTGGAACTCGCATTAGGTATAAGCTCTTTATTGCACAAGGATGGTGATGCCTACATTGTATTACCAATTGAAGAAGGAAGATTACTCATGCAACTTATGGCTATTAGGGGTTTGCAATGCATAGCCCGATGCCTGGTTTCCGCTAAGCCTAATCAAGTGCCTATACGCATGCTCTGCAAGTATCGCCAAGCAATCCATTACAATCCAAAAGAAAGCTTGCTCTCCATCTACGACCATTCTGGCGAACACTACAGTAATGATTATGCACAGCTTACTAAGCCTTTTTATTTATAATCATTGTTTCTTTATTTTGTTGGTGAGTTGTTTTTTTATTGTTGCTTATGTATTTTGCATCAGGGATGGTAGTGAAGCCACGTAGGTGGCTGCCTACATTTTGTATGGTGCTAATCACCATACAAAATGTAGGCCGGAGCGATAGCGCAGTCACGGACAGCCCGACCCGCCTGTAGCATAACCACCTACCATTGATGCTTGTAAGTATAATCGGAAAACCTATATGCCTAAGGTATAGAAGGCGGGAGATGCCCATATTACTATTGACAATTATAACTAGAAGTCTTTTAATATTATTATCTTAGCTATTTGCTGTGGTGAGCAGTTAGTCGATTATTGAATATTATATGATCTAAATTAAAGTATTATTAAGCAGCAAAAAGATTGAATTTGGGCTTGTGTTTCTGCTATATTAAATCGGTATCTTCATTCATATAATCGGCGATGGTTGTAGCATTGTAATCAGCTTGCTTATACAACCAAGTTTTTACTTGCTCTTTATCCTTAGCTGATTTGTTCCTGCTCAACTTGTACCGTGCCTGTATCTCCATGATCTCATAGCGAAAGGCAATGATACCCGCTAACATTCCCTGCTGATAATTAGGTGATTGGTTAGGCCAGCTATTGTTTTCGCCTTCATAGGTGCGCATTAGCTCATTGATATGTGAGCGCTTATCAGCTTCTGAAAGTGGGACTATTCGACCATATATGTGTATGGATATGTAGTTCCAAGTAGGGACATTTACAGGGTTTTCATAATTCAAGTGAGAGATGTAGTGATGCGGCTCACTAAACACAATCAGTGATCGTGACTGCGTTGTGAATGTATTCACTTGCACATTGTTTTTTGCAATATGTCCTTCTAAATAAAACCCAATATCACTGCCATTATCTTCACGCAATAAAAGGGGGAGATGTGTGGCTATAGGAGCGTTATCCATTATTGTAACAAGCAATCCAAAAGGATAGCGTAGAATAAAATCTTTTATTCGACGGAGATCTGTTTCATTATCGCTTGGTGGTATGTACATTACATTTATTGTGTAGGCTTATATAACTAATTCACTTGTTATCCTGAATAAGCACTAAGGAATATTGATGGTATATACTTTGCCTGATTTATTAGCCGGTAAGTTGCTGTCAATGAGCCAAGGGTTAAGCATTTTTATTTGCTTGTAGGTAGTTCCATAAGTACTGGCAAACTCTGCAATATTGGGGATTGAATTAACTTGTACCTGTGAAGTATATACAGCAGGATAATATTCATGATCCGCTATTCTAAAACCATAGTTAGCAGGATTTTCCACTACTTCTTTGAATGCGAGTATTCGATACACATATCTCCAGGTTTCGGTATATAGGTGTAGGTTATAAAAATCGGTTTGATTTTGAAGATTTATTTGTTTGCGAATATTACCGATCCCACTGTTATAGGCTGCTGCAGCGAGTGTCCAGTTGCCAAATGCTGCATGGCATTGCTTTAGCAACTTACAAGCGGCACGCGTTGCGAGTTCTAAATTATTGCGCTCATCCACATACTCATTGATTTCTAGCCCTCTTTCTTTTCCTGTTTCTTTCATAATCTGCCAAAAACCTCTTGCCCCATCAGGTGATGTTTCATGCCGAAATGCACTCTCTGCTAGTGGGATATATTTGAGATCACTAGGTACACCTTCCTCTGCCATTATACGCTCTATCAATGGAAAGTATTTGCGTGTAGCCTTGAGTGCAAGCAAGGTATTGGAATGCCAATATACATTTACACTCAACTCTCTATCCATCGCCTCATATACCCAATACTTATCTAAGGGTACTGCCTCCCCACAAAAATTAAGATTAGATGGCATAATCAATGATGGCACGTCCTGGTCATAATGCAAGGAAGTAATTGATTTTTTTTCAGGTGAGGCAAAGGAACTAAACCAGAATATTAGGTTGATGCCCAACATACCAGTTAGGATATAAATAATGGATTTCATTAATTTACTATTGGCTATTTTTTTTCTTAAATACTGGCACAGTGGAACACGGTTCACCATACATAATAGATTGAACCTGTGGCAATAATTTTTTGGTTATTTCGAGATAGGCTTGTTCACTAATTTCCACTTTATCGCTACAGCCCTTTACAACTACTTTTTTCTGATAATATTGTTCACTATCTATATTGTTTATGATATAGTATATCCATTGCTGGGTGCAAGATTCCTTATTGCCAAATCCATACCACATGGCTTGGTGTTGAAGATTAGTTGCTACAAGCATATAAGCCCACTTGGGAACTATTGCATCATTGCTGCAATGCACATATACATGCTTTTGCTTATACAAGGACCAATCAAAATTTTTCAATGCCTCTCTAAAATCCTTTTCACGCAAAATAAATTCATTGAACAGGAAAGCCCTCATATCAAATTCAGACCAATCGGGATTGCCTATGAGTTCAGCTAGATCAATACTTACAAGCCCTGAAGCCTCAACTTTATTGATGATGGGTGTTATGGTTTCATTAGACATTATCTTATCATACATTGCGGTAAAAATAAAGCATTATAATGATTTGGATGTTAAACAAATGTCAAAATAGCCTTTCTAAGTTTTTGATCAGTTATTTTGTTTGGTCCTTAAAGATTTTAACCTAGTATTATTTTATATTTAGTAATAGCCTAAAATTATTTATTTGCTCCTATTCTATGCTAATAAGAATTTTCGATATGGATAGATAATGGCCATCAATCATCTTTTAATAGCGCTGCTAAATAAAGTTCTAATATTAGCAATATACCCCCACTAAAAATGGGGGGTATAAAAGAGATTGATTAATTGATACTCTTTTACATTCTAAACACGCCATATTTATTACTGGATTCAAATGACTTATTATGGATTACTGCGAGGCAAAATCCTAAATAATTTCTTGTTTCACGTGGGTCCAAGACGCCATCATCCCACAGTTGACCAGTGCTATACCACGCATTACTTTGTTTCTCAACTTCGCTTATCAAGTGTTGCCTCAGGAAGGCTGCCTGTGCTTCATCATATTCCCCTCCCGCTTTTTCTATCGCTTGTCTTTGTATCGTTTCCATAACACCACTTAACTGTTCCGATCCCATAACAGCAATTTTAGCGTGTGGATAGCTAAATAAAAAACGGGGTTGATAAGCGCGTCCACTCATCGCATAATTTCCTGCTCCATAGGATGCTCCCATCATGATTGTGATGGCAGGCACTTCGCTATTAGCGACAGCATTAATGAGTTTAGCACCATTCTTTATTATCCCACCTTCTTCATAAGCACGACCTACCATAAATCCTGTTATGTTTTGAAAAAACAGGATAGGCGTATTGTTTTGATTGCACAATTGAATAAAATGCGCTCCTTTGTTAGCGGAATCAGAAAATAATATACCATTATTAGCGATTATACCCACTTTATAACCCATAATGTGACACCAACCTGTTAGGAGCGTATTGCCATAAAGTGGCTTAAATTCATGAAAATCAGAATCATCAGCCAGTCTAGCTATGACTTCGTGCATATCATAAGGTTTTCTGATATCGGTGGGTATTATTCCAAGTAATTCATCAATTGGGTAACGCGGATTTTTGGGCAATTCAAAGGACTGAGCACTAGTATCTGATTTAGTGTATCGCATAATTTCTCTTGCTAAACGCAATGCATCCATCTCATCCTCAGCAAGGTAATCGCTTACCCCTGATCGCCTACTATGCATCTCCGCTCCACCCAATGATTCATCATCTACGACTTCATTAGTAGCCATTTTTACTAAAGGTGGCCCCGCCAAAAAAACTTTTGCCTTATTTTTAACAAATATGGCGTAGTCACTCATCCCTGGCACATAAGCTCCACCAGCAGTACTATTGCCAAATACAACGGATATAGTAGGAATTCCTTTCTTGGATCTGCGGGTGATATCCCTAAAGCTCGCTCCGCCATAATTAAAAATTTTTGCTTGCTCAGGTAAGTCAGCACCAGCCGACTCCACTAGATTAATTACAGGCAAATCATTTTCATAAGCAATTTCACCAAGCCTCAAACTCTTTTGTAATGTAGGCAGATCTACTGCTCCTCCCTTATTAGTCCCTACATTCGATAGGATCATTACCAGCTTGTTTTCCACTAAGCCTATGCCACCTACTGTGGTTCCTCCCACTCTAATCCCCTTAATCCCTAAACCCGCTAAAGGCAGCAACTCCAGAAAAGGACTATCCTCGTCTAACAATAACTCGATACGCTCACGAGCCAATAATTTATTTTCAGCTCTCGCCTTGGCAATCGTATGTTCTTTGCCCTGGTAAAAACGCTCTTGCATCTTAGCTTCAAGCTCAGCTAGCACTTGATGCCACTCTTCTCTGTTTTGCGCGAAAGATTGGGCGTTTTTATTGATCTTAGTTACTAAGACTGCCATACTACAATTTTATATTTTTATAAGATACGCGCTTGTATAATTAGATACTGATTGAATGGTATAAAATCAATACTGCAAAACAGTAATAGCTGTTTTACTTCTATTTTTATACCATAAGTTATAGTCTAAATTATTGACTACCCCATTGGCATCTGCATCGTAAGGTACATATATATTGACAGCCGCATTGTCGCTGCGCCATAGATTATAGTCTAAGGCATTAATTACACCATTACTATCAAAATCGCCAGTGTAGGCCACATATACCGATGGTTCTACTTCATATAACTGCCCAATGCCATTGGCTTGTGTTTCAGCTATACTAAAATCATACAGGACATCGCTTGGGATACTAACTGATGTTGCTGTCATTATAGGCAAGTTTCTCAATGTTCGGAAGGCTATATAATACTGATCAGCAGCAAGGTTTCCTATTAGCAACCCTTCTTGCCCTTCCATATCCATTAGCATACCATCATTGCGCAATAAGCCCGCTTTTCTTTGAAGAACATTATCCATATTGTTTTTATCTCTCCACTCTACAAGTACCCATTCAGTTATCGCAGATGTGGTACTCATTAATTCCTCTCCATTGTAATTATATGGATTAATGTTAAATGGTTGTGCGGCAGTTAGCAACCCATTGTCTAATAAGTTTGTATTCATTGTATTAGTATTGACATTATAAGCTCCTTCGAGCAGTAGTTTTGCGTGTAGTCTTGGTGGCTCTATAATGCTATTTAAGTTATTAGTTAGAGTAGCCACTGATGGTACTGGATCATGTAATAAGTAGCCGCCAGTGCCTATACTGTAAATGGTAGGTTGACCACTAATATTATAAGCAGTAGAAACTTGATTAGAAGTGAGGTTAATCAGTGGATAAGGTGTGCCAGTAACCCAGTTACCCTGAGAACTAGGACAATTAATATCATATAGACAATCAACTGAGGTTGCTAGATCTATTTCGATATATAGAACCCTTACTTGATCAGTACCATTAGGTCCGTAGGTATTATAAAAAGTTTCGAGATTGCCCGTGTTATGGTAGTTCCAGCAAGTGCTACACCAAGAAGCACTAAAATCCAATACGACCATCTTGCCCTGATTGATGTAATCGTATAAATGGTGGGACTGTCCATATATATCAGTGAGTGTAAAATCAGGAGCTATAGATCCATCAGCCAACGTGGCATTCACTCTATATTCTACTATCCCTAGTAAGAAAATTGCTATAACTATTCGCAATAATTTCATGCCTTTACTTGATAATTAATATTGTAAAACTGGAATAGCCAAGCGACTGCGATTTTTATACCATAGGTTATAGTCAAGGCTATTGACAACTCCATTGGCATCACCATCATAACTCAGGTACATATTCACTGCTGCATTGTCTTGTCGCCACACATTGTAATCTAATGAATTAATATTGCCATTTCCATCATATTCACCTGCTAATAGCCCATAAACACCAGACTCTAATGCATATAACTGCTCATTGCCTTGTGCCTGTGTGATAGCTGTAGTAAAGTCATAAGCACTTACATTTGGTATGCTCACAGGCGACGCACTCATGATAGGGATATTTCTCATTGTGCGTATGGCAATATAATATTGTTCGCTCGCGAGACCATCAAATTTTAAGCCTTCGGTGCCATCAGTATCTAGCAATACACCATCATTGCGCAGCAGTCCTGCACGGCGAGCTATGATACTACTGGTATTGTCTTTATCCCTAAGCTCTACTAGCACCCAATCAGTTACATTGGCAGGCATAGATGCAATGGTTTGAGCGGTATTATAGTTAAAAGGACTTATATTAAATGGCTGTGATAATGGCAATAAATTATTAGTTGCAAGATCGGTATTCATCATATTGGTGCTTGCATTATAAGCCCCTTCTAATAGCAGTTTTGCCTTTACAACTAAATAAGGTGAAGCTGCAAACTCCAATAATGGAATCTTACTACCAGTAACATATTGTATAAAGAAACCTTGCATTTCATCATTAGTAGTCAGTCCTAAATTGACCAATGAACTGGATGTGTTGTGGTATATTCCTTCTGAATGTAGGCCATGGCTCCTTACTATGCCTATAAGCTCA
>CAYZQX010000111.1:0-10155 GCA_964480615.1 uncultured Chitinophagales bacterium
ATAATCCTATTAAAAATAGTTAATTGTTGTTAATTTCCTTAACTTAACGACATTGAGGGTCGGGCTACTACAAGCTACGCTGCGCTTCGGTGCTGCGCACTAAACTTTTCGTATCCCTTTCGCATTTTTTTGCCCTACTTAACCCTGGCAATTAGCTATTCTATATTATTATGTTTTACTTTGCGGTATGGATATTATTATCAAGCATTTTCCACAGTTATCGGCAAAGCAAAAACAACAGTATGAAGAACATGCCCGATTGTTTATAGAGTGGAATGAAAAAATCAATTGTGTAAGCCGCAAGGATATACACAACATTTGGGTCAATCACATATTACACGCACTTACCATAACAAAATTTATTCAGTTCAAACCATTCACCCACCTACTTGATGTAGGTACCGGCGGAGGACTCCCAGGCTTGCCACTAGCCATCTACTTTCCACAAGTAAAATTCCACCTCGTGGACTCTATCGGTAAAAAAATTTTGGTGGTCAATGATCTAGTGGATCAGTTAAAACTTACTAATGTATTAGCTACCAATACCAGGGTCGAGAAACTAGAAGGGCATTATGACTTCATCCTATCCAGAGCGGTAGCGCCTGCTGCTGAAATCATAAAGTGGACCTACAATAAAATATCAAAAGACCACCACAACGACTGGAAAAATGGTTGGATTTTTTGGAAAGGTGGCAACCTCGATGAAGAACTCAGTACCACTGGTCGCAAATGGAAAATAATCGCTCTTCAGGATGAATTTCAAGAGCCTAATTTTGAAGAGAAATTTCTCGTGTACTCAGCTAAAAAATAAGCGCCATTCTACCATCAATTTTTAATTAATAAATTCACTACAATACCCATCGTATTATAAGCATTATATTTTTTATACTTTTGTACCAAAAGCTAATAATGCGTAACCTATCCACATTCAGTCTCAGTAGCCTAACCCTACTATGCGCTTTGTTTTTCTCTTGCAAGAACACGCCAAAACAAGAAACGCCTACCACAAGCCCTAAGGTTGAAGTCACGGCCATCGACAGCAGCAAAATAGTCCATTTTGCCGATGAAAAACATTTGGCCAATGTTCAGCAACTGAGTAATGGTGGCGAAAATGCCGAAGCTTATTTTAGCTATGACAATAAGCGATTGATCTATCAGCTCACTGACAAAAATCACAACCTGCCCTGCGATCAAATATTTATGGCCAACTTGCCCACACAGCCATCGGACACCCTACACAAAAAATTGATAAGCACAGGAACTGGACGCACCACTTGCTCCTTCTTTTATCCTACTAATGACAAGGTGATCTTTGCCTCTACCCACCTCAGCAATAAAGATTGTCCACCCGTGCCCGACCGTGAAAAAATTAAAAAATACGTGTGGCCAATCTATGATAGTTACGAGATCTTTCTCAGCGATACCACAGGCAAGATACTCAAGCAATTCACCAATAATAAATTTTATGATGCTGAAGCCACCGTGTCACCTGATGGTAGTCTCGTAGTCTTCACCTCGAATCGCAGTGGCGATCTTGAATTATATACCATGAAGCTCGATGGGTCGAATGTAAAACAAGTTACCAAGGGCTTGGGTTATGATGGTGGTGCATTCTTTTCACCTGATAGTAAGAAATTGGTTTTTAGAGCATCGCGTCCTCAAAGCCCTGAAGATGTCAAGGAATACAAAGATCTCCTCGCTCAAGGCCTCGTAGCCCCTACTAATATGGAAATATACACTTGCAATGTCGATGGTAGTGACTTACAACAAATTACTAAGCTGGGACAAGCCAATTGGGCTCCCTACTTCCATCCATCAGGACAAAAAATAATATTCAGTTCTAACCATGAAGCAAAGCGCGGTTTTCCATTTAACCTGTACATGATTAATATCGATGGCACAGGCCTCGAAAGAATTACACACGACAAAACATTTAATGCCTTCCCTATGTTTTCTTATGATGGAAAGAAAATTGTTTTTTCTTCTAATCGAAACAATGGCGGTGGCCATGATACCAATATTTTTATAGCCGATTGGATCGACTAAAATTTGTTTTGTATTCAAGCCAATTTGTCCTACTTCTATTTTGACCGTTTAATGGTTATTAGTTTATGGCTGATCTACATATTTTGAATGGAGATTGTCTTGCGGAACAATTTCCAGCTTCCCTAATGGGTGAATTACTCATTATGCGAGAATGTATGTGTACAGGCCCTATACAAGCTGAAACTATCGAGCAGTTATACGAACAGCGGATTGCTTACTTAATAGGCCTAGATCCCGAACTTACCCCTGAAATATATCACCAAAAAACGGTGGCTGAACTAGCCAAGCTCCAGTATATAGATCTTGAAGTTAAGATCCATTTGTGGTTCGAAAAAGATTATTTCTGCGTAATGAATCTTTTATTTATGTGTTATTATCTTACACATTATAAAACTAAAAATGACCTATTTCTAGTAAGCCCAAGCGAAAAAAATCCATACAATTTCAGTGCGATGAATAACACTGAATTAATGGATGCTTATAAACTAAGAAGGGCATTATCCTATGATGAAGTTTCAAACCTAGCACAAGTATGGATGGCGATGTCCCATAAAAATATTGCTGCACTCCAAAATCATGAAAAAGCCTATAGCAAGCAGCACCCATCTATTGCCCATACAATTGATATTTTTGTCAATGCGATCACAGGCAAGTGTGTGATGGAACTGCCCGAAAATCAATTGCGCCTTATTGCATCTAACCAACCTAATGGAATAGAATTCTATCACCTTTTCAATACCTTCAACACCTTATATCCCTATTATGGTTATAGTGACCTACAAGTAAAGGAAATGTTGAAAAAGATACAAAAAAAATAATGCAAAAATAGGCATATTAGAAATTAGCTCTATTCAAAACAAAATACCATAACGCAGCTACTAAAAATTATACTTTAGCGGCACAGAGCCATTACATTCACTACCTTTTCGGGATAGCGATTGACGCGTATATCCTTTTAGGAGGCTCTTAGAAAGGGTCATTGTGTGTGAATATTATTTAGGTTTATCATTCTATTTTTTTGAATACCTAAAAGCCTCCTAAAAGATAGGAGCAAAAAGCGCGGGCCAGCCTGTAGCTTTGCGGAAGGTAGGCATCCCCCAAATAAAAATATCTATCAAAAATTTTATCCTTTTAGTTGATACTCTTTGTACCTAAAATAAACAAGCAATAGGACAATCCAATCAAAAAATAAGTGATGACTGTGGACATAAAAAAAGCCTATCCCAATCCTTATGTGGATCAAGATAGACTTGTTATTTTCAATAGCTTTAATAGGGCTAAAGAAGCCTATTAATTCACCGATATTTTTTGCATCCAGACACCCTTAGTCGTCTCAAGTTTTGCGAAATAAATACCTGTAGTGAGTTGTTGTATATTTATCTCTTTGTTTTGCACGGTACCAGTGCTTATATCAGATACTTTCATAATTTCCTTGCCACTTAAATCATAAAGCGTAATATAAACCTGCTGCCCTCCTTCTAGTAGATTGTAAGATATGTTGATACGGTCTTCATTAGCAGGGTTGGGAAATACAATTAATCCAGCCTCGCCCTGAATATCTTCGATACCCTCTATCGATAAATAGATCACCTCAGAAACCTGCTTACAGCCACCTTCATCCCATGCAATACAATAGGTCATTATAGGTTCATAAAAAATAAAATAAGCATCAAAAATATTTGTATCTGTAGTAAATAACTCATACTCGCCTGAGCCATTTATAGGTTGTACATACCATTCATAATAATCAAAATCATCATTTACGATTACTTCCGATGAAGAGCTGTAAGTAACAGTCAGTTCAGGAGAATTGTTATCTAAGACATTTACTGTAACTGTCTGAGATGCCGCACCACAGCAGTTTAGTGTAATATCGTGCGTACCTAAGCCAGCAATGTCAGGATAAAAATAGTTGCCTATCACTCCATCCCCAATAGCACCACTAATACCTTCAGTACTAATAGGGATAGGAAGTTCATCGATACAAGCTTCGGACAGTTCTTCATTCAATGTTAATGGAGCTTGATGGTTAGCTCCCAAGGTGTATTGTACGATGGTGATAAACATCTCATCATCAGTTGTTAAGCCAAAGCCCACATTTTCATTTGTATTGTTAATAAACTTTGCCTCGTGGTATAATTTTTGTCCGGGTTGTATTTCGAGTAGATGATCGAAGTAGCGAATGGGTGGATCCTGGTAGTCATAGAATCCTTGATAAGCTGTATAATCTTGGTTATACTTGCCATCGAAGATCATCTGTCCTTGATTGCCAGCATCATCTTGTAAATATATTTTGTAATCCTGACCTAGCTTATGTGTATGTGAGGAGAGCATCCATATATTCATCTGTTGGTTAGTGAGTGAAAACTCCTCACCTACTGTTGTTTCTTGATTAGCTGGAACACTGAGTGAGAGGATACCCAGTCCCTGATTTTGTGCCATACCATAATAGGCGAGATCGGAATGCATTTCTTTCTCTGCTGTGCCATCTGGTTGCAGATATACATTCATATAAATATCAGCAGCAAGAACGGATGTAGTAGAGTAGTTTTTTATGTGGTAATTGAGATCCCACTCATCGTTGGTATCCATTTTATAAGCCGTACCTTCAGGCAGTCTAAAGTCTTCACTCTCTTGCCATATCGCCATAAAATTAGCATCGCCAAATCCCAAAGGGCTCTGTAATACATTGCCCATATTGAGCTCTCTAATTCCAGGATTTTGATTGGGTGTACTATTGTATTTATAGAGAATATAATGGTGCGAAAATCCATTCATAAATACTTCGATGCGGTTGATTTCTTGATTGGTTGTAAACTGTGGATCAAATACTTTTAGGATTTCGCGTTCTATTCCTGGAGCGAGAAAGAATGGCCCAAATTTTACTTGGAATCCCTCATTAGCTGCTGGTGCAGCGGGGATCACATCAGTACCTACACCACCATTGGTATAGTAATCGGCAATAACTTCCTCATTGAGCCACACATCTTCATCGGCGTCCTCTGAAATATCGAAAGGTGCTCCCATATATATCCACTGGCGTATCATCTCTTTTTGAGTATTGGTCATCGAACCACCGGCTGGCATAGGATCACCTTCATTGAGATCGAGGTTAGAATCATTGTGTAAGCCACCATTGATCTTGCGATACAATAAGCTGCGCTCAGGATAGCCAGGCAGAACAATCTTATGTCCCTTAGCTGCTGATGCCATATTCTGTGGACTCACATTCACTAACTGATCATAAATTTCTTGTGGGGTACCTGTAAAAGTGAGATTAGTAGTACCACTGCCATGGCAATAGGAATTGCCACAATTAGTAGAAACTATAATAGGCAATATCTTATTCGTAAAGATATTCTGACTGCCTAAGTCACCTATACTGCCCAATAATACAAGGCTAAAGAATAGGAAAAAGAAAGAATGGAAATGTTTGGGCATTTTGATATTGAAATTATTGGTTAATTTTTTTCTCCAGCTCTTCATAGAAAAATTGTTCTGCATTGGCCTCTTCCGCTTCCGGATGATAGGCAAAATCATTGCTGATAAACTTACACTCATTGCAAAACAAGAAAAAATATCCCCCTTGTAAATCATAGTCTAAATCAGATTCACAATTAGGGCATTTTTTTACAATACTGGGCTTGTTCAGCTTCCACCCTTGACTGGTAGAGATCCAATCCCATTCTATAATCGCATTCCAAAACAAATCGCTGTTGTATTCCGGCTTGTTCCGTGACTGAGCTAAAGGCTTATGACCTTTTAACCTTACTAGCACAATTACGCCGACTAGCAATAAAATGAATAGGATGAGGATGAATAGCTGCATGAGCAATTGATAGGCCAAATATAAAGAAAATAAAATAGATACCAAAAAATAATAATGCCAGCCTATAATTTATTAATAAGTATCCGTTTTAAACTGGCGAGGAGCGTTCATTCGATGACTGTCTGACAGCACGCATACAACCATTGCCCTCTAGCAAAAATCCTGGTTATGGATTATTATAAGGATTTTATATTTTTTGGGGTGAGGGGTAAGATCCACACTCAATTAACAGTTGATAATCAACCCAAAATTAATCACAATTTAATGACCTAAATTATTCCATCTACTGTGTCATAATATTAACTATATACTTTGATTACTTTCTACACTTGAGGATGATTCCAAAACCCCATTCTGACCATACAGTAAATCAACCATTCCTTACTGATTCACCTAACATCGATGGACAATTGACCTATTAAAAAAAATCCTATCAATGAAATTGGAGCAGTCTTACTATTATCAAATGGAGTGGTAATGCTGAATAGTCATTATGCAGCTAACTAATTTTTCTATTTGCAATGGTCCTTATCTTGCTTAATTGTTGTAAAGTCTTGTGCCTTTATGTGAATTTTTAGTTAATTTGCATATTATCATTCCAAAATCGAATATGCCATTATTAGAAATGACGCCAGCAGGACTTTATTGTCCGCAGGCCGATGTATATATTGATCCGAGCAAAAAAGTTGAAAGGGCTATCATTACACACGCACATGGCGATCATGCCAAGAGGGGCATGGGCAGCTACCTCTGTCATACCTATAGCGATGAAGTGCTGCGTTATAGACTAGGAAAAAACATTAAGATTCAAACGATGGATTATGGTGCTACTACGACTATTAATGGTGTGAAGATTGGTTTTTTTCCTGCGGGTCATATACCTGGGTCGGCACAGGTAAGACTGGCTTATCGAGATGAAACTTGGGTAGTTACTGGTGATTATAAAGTGGAAGATGATGGTGTGAGTACAGCTTATGAGCCAGTACCATGTAGCCATTTTGTGTCCGAGTCCACATTTGGATTGCCAATCTATAAATGGCAAGATCAGGCCGTTCTTCTAGCAAACATCAATCGCTGGTGGAGCAACAATAGAGCACAAGGCATCAACTCCATTATTCACGCCTATTCACTGGGTAAAGCACAGCGATTAATCGCCTTATTGGATCATAGTATCGGTGATATATTTATACACCACAACATCTATGAAACCAATCAATCACTGGCCAAATACATAAACCTACCAGCTTGTAAAAAGATGCAAGACTATAAGAAGGCAAACGACTTGGGTTCATTAATCATATCTCCACAGTTGGGCTTTGACTTCTTGGCTATTAAAAAATTCGCGCCTTATCTCACGGCTGAATGCAGTGGATGGATGCTCTTAGAAAATCAGCGTCTCCGGCGCAAAGCCGATGCTGCATTCGCACTCTCCGACCATGCTGACTGGGATGGATTGCTTTATGCGATTCATGCAACTGGTGCACAAAACATATACTTAACCCATGGCTATACACAACAACTATCGAGGTATCTCCATGAACGGGGATACAACGCATCAGAACTAGATCATCTCAGAAAAGATTCACTCATCAATAACTAATCTATTGTCAATCATGCAATTCTTTCTCATCACAATCAATTACCCATTATAACCAGTGCGTGCATTTACCACACTGATCGGCCAACTCCATAAGGCTTCTACACAAGAAGATGTAAAATCGCTATTATTGGATTATTTTGCCGAACACGAAATTCAAAATAACGCTTATACCATTGCCTTGCTCAGTGGCAAGTCCTACCTAAAAAAATTAGACCACAATAAATTATTGGAATGGATGAGTACAAGGGTGAATATTCCCTTATGGCTCACGATGGAATCGAATACACATACCAATTACCTACCTACTACCCTTAGCTTGCTCAATCGAAATAATAAGCAAGCCAGTTTCACACTGAGCGAAGTTATTCATAACTTGTTAAAGCTTGAGGATATGGATGGGGCGCAAGTAGCAGAATACATCAATTCAATATGGGATAATTTTGAAGGTGAGCAGTTGCAATTAGTCAATGAGTTGCTCTGCCACTTCTTTAAAAGTCCATTATATGAGTCTTTGCTATTTGATGCCGTAAGCGAATATTATTGCATTCCAAAGCATTTATTGGCGGATATTGTTTACAATCATTTACACCAAGGCAACTATCCCGATGGTCACTTGTTAATAAAATATGCACAGGATAATCGAGATTCGTATAGGATACCCTTTCACCAGTTTATGACCTCGATAGCTCCTGCTGAATTGCCTACTTCACTAACTTATACAGATTACTATGTACATCATCAACCCGAAGGGTTACAGGTTCACCTGCTAGTGGATCAAGCCATAACTGTACTTTATAATGTGAAGGGTGAAGTAATCACCCATTATTTTCCAGAGATTGTCGATGAGCTGAACAGCATCAATCATCCTATGAGATTAGAGGCCACCATCATAGCCAGTGTACAAGCCACGAATCAAAATGAAGTCTTGCACAAGCGGCTGAACAAGCGCTATCCCGATAAAAAAATGATCGCTCAGCAGCCAGTGCAAGTAGTAGTTACCGACCTATTGAGTTATGATGGCGAAGATCTTTCGGGGCTGGATTTTGAATATCGCTATGAGCTTATGAGCAGGCTTATCTCTGAATGGCAGAAACCCATTTTACTAGCTTGTGAATTGAGCCCACTCTCAGATAGTGCAAGCTTGGAATGTCTTGTGCCCAACCCTACTAACTATCCTATAGCTGCCTTGATGCTAAAGTCCAAATATGGCCGTTATAATAAAAATGATTCAAAGGATCAATGGTATAGTATAAGCAGCAAGAGAAAACTTTTTACAGGTGTATTGCTCTATATACAACGCATTGCTATTAATGAAGTAGGCGTCACTTATGACATGAAAATTGCCGCTAAAAAAGCAGATAGCTATATTGGCATTACAAGTATCCAATATGTCGCTGACGAGGCAGAATCTGTGGCTATAGAGGAGTTTATAAAAAATAATACGCTTGAAAAATTCGGGCCCGTGATGAGTGTAAAGGCTGAACTAATTTTTGAAATACAATACGAAAAAGTCATACCATCCAAAAGACACAAATCAGGTATTCAACTATATTCACCATCCAATATAATATGGAATAGACAGAAAAATATTTATGCTATTGACAGTATAGAATCCCTTCATTCATTCATCGCATAGCCTACTCTAAAGTCATACTTATGCAACGCATTGAAAATACGATCATAGAAAAGTGGTATAAAAATAAAGGATGGACACCCCTGCCCTTTCAACTAGAAACCTGGGATCACATACTACAAGGCTATCAAGGACTGCTCAATGCGCCAACAGGCAGTGGCAAAACTTATGCAATTTTTTTTGGCGTTATCCTAGACTATTTACATCATAAAGAAAAATATGAAAAACAAGGGATAAAACTAATATGGATAACACCCATAAGAGCACTGGCCAATGAATTGAAATATGCCATGCAATCAGTGTTACTCGACCTCAACATAAGCTGGACAGTAACCACTAAAACAGGTGACAATACCACTAAGGAGCGAAACCTCTTTAAAGCACAAAAACCCGATATTCTCATTACCACACCTGAGTCCTTGCACATCATGCTGGCCTCAAAAGATTATGCAAAAACGCTTGGCAATGTGTTATACATCACAGCAGATGAATGGCACGAACTGATAGGTTCTAAGAGAGGGGTCTTGCTAGAACTTGCTATCGCTCGCATTAAAGCACTTTCAAAAGAGTTGATGGTATGGGGTATCAGTGCGACCATCGCCAATATGGAGGAGGCAATGCGCATACTACTAGGTACAGTTAAAAACCAAAAAGAAATTATCATAAGAGCAGCAATCACCAAGCAAATTGAAGTGCTGACCATCCTTCCTGATGAGATAGAAAAAATGCCCTGGGCGGGGCATTTTGGTATTCATTTATTGCATAAAGTACTGCCAATTATTGAAAAGAGCAATTCCACATTAATATTTACCAATACTCGCGCAATGTCCGAAATTTGGTATCAAAAAATACTAGAAACCATGCCTGATTTAGCAGGCCTCATTGCCCTGCATCATGGATCTATTGATGGCACTTTGAGAAACTGGGTGGAAGAAAATTTACACGAAGGTACACTCAAGGCAGTGGTATGTACATCCTCCCTAGATCTTGGGGTCGATTTTCACCCTGTAGATACCATTATTCAAATAGGCAGTCCAAAAGGTATTG
>CAYZQX010000112.1:0-10147 GCA_964480615.1 uncultured Chitinophagales bacterium
GCGGGCTTTCAACAGCTTGAATTAAAAAAACCGAAAGCCCGCCACCACAGTACCGGAGCGCAGCGAAGCCCCGCATAGCCCGGGCCGGAGGCATCGCCATAATATAAAATATTAAATGAATATACAAGCACTCATTTGATCCTCCTAACAAGCCTTTATACATGACAAAAAAAATACTACCTTTGAAGAAAAATGGTTTAAAATGAAAGAGGTATTGAACCGTCGGAAATTTGCCCAAAAAATATTTGACAGGCCACTAAAAGATAGACCAGTATCAGGGATGCGCTCGAGTACGGGACTTGATCCATATACTGGTCCTTGGACTGAGTTACAGGTTAAGCACTTATTAAAGCGTGCTACTTATGGAGCAAAAAGATCGAGTATCAATCAGCTAATAAACCTCAGCCCTCAAGCTGCTGTTGATCTCTTGCTCTACTCAGCGGGCACACCACACACAGAGCCTATTCACAATTATTCGAGCATACTTGAAGAGCCTGATCCTGACATTATGCCTGGTGAAGTATGGGTCAATGCGCCTTATACTGAAAATGGCAATCTCGCCTATTCAAGGCTGGCATCTATGAAAGCGTGGTGGATACATAGAATGATACAACAGCCGCTGAGTATCGAAGAAAAAATGATTGTATTCTGGCATAATCATTTTGGCACAAGAGCTAGTGATATATTTGAAGCGCGTATATGGTATCGCCATTGGATGAAGCTCAAGGAAGGAACATTTAGCAGTCTCCGTTCACTAGTAGAAACAATTACTAAGGACCCACAAATGCTGATCTTCTTGAATGGGCAATTCAATGAAGTAGGCGCACCTGATGAAAACTATGGCCGAGAACTACTCGAACTCTTTACACTCGGTGCTGGCTCAGGCTATACAGAGGATGACGTACAAGCTGCAGCGAGCATATTAACAGGCCTTAAAATTAATTATGAAACTCTGACCTATTATTTTGATCCTAGTAAGCACGACAGCAATGACAAGCAATTTTCACCATTCTTTGACAATGAAATTATAAATGGCATCACAGGCATAGGTGGTGAAAGCGAAATCAGCAGCTTGCTCGATATGATATTTGCTAAAGATGAATGTGCTTTGTTTATCATTAGAAAGATCTATCGCTACTTCGTCTATCATCAAATTACGGAGGATGTAGAGACAAATATAATACAACCATTGGCCAGTTTATACCGCAATAGCAATTATGAAATTTTGCCTGTGCTGGACATGCTCTTTAAGAGTGAACATTTTTTCGATCCATTGAATATAGGTGCTGTATTAAAATCGCCATTGGATTTTATGATCGGTATGCTCAGAGAGTTTGAAGTAGCCATTGATTTAGACTTCGCGAGTGATGCCCATTTTTCCACTGGCGTATCTCTGTGGTATATACTCTCTAGCTTACAGCAGGACCCTGGTGATCCACCGAATGTAGCGGGATGGCCAGCTTATTATCAAGTACCACAGTACGATAAAAAATGGATCAATACCGATACATTACCAAGACGAGGGTCTTATTCAGAATCGCTTAGCTCCTATGGGTTGTATGCCAGTGACACGGTACGCATGCAAATTGATATGCTCAATTTTTATCAGTCGATACCACTAGTGGGACAACCTCTACAACTCATAGAACAGCTCACGGACTGGTTGTTTCAAATTCCAGTAAGTGATGAACTAAAATATCTATTGCGCGCTGTATTGCTCTCTAATCAAGTGAGTGATTACTACTGGACAAATGCTTGGTTTGATTATGTAAATTTTCCCGATAATCAAGCTTATTACTATACTGTGTATAATCGCCTATCTCCATTTATGAAAATTATGCTTCAAGCGGAAGAGTATCAGTTAATGTAAAGAATAAAAAAAATTCTTATTACATTGAAATTGATCCTAGCCAATTAGCATTGTAAATATAAGCAAGTCATCCCAACCGTAATAGCAAAATTAAAAGTAAAAGCAAAACAAAATGAAAAGAAGACATTTCTTAAAATATAGTGCAGCAGGAGTTGTTATCCCATCGTTTATCAATGGCTTTCAATTGAAAGCGATGGCATCATCGCCTATGCTTCAGGCATTACAACAGACTATGACACAAACTGATAGGGTCTTAGTAATGATACAGTTAGGAGGTGGCAATGATGGATTGAATACTGTTATTCCAATAGACCAGTATGACAATCTCACCATCGTAAGACCACAAGTGGTATTGCCTGAGAATGAGTTGCTGAGTCTTAGTGGTAATGATGCAGTAGGTCTGCATCCAGCGATGACAGGATTACAACAACTGTATAACAACGAAAAGCTAAAGATCATCCAAGCAGTGGGTTATCCCAATCAAAACTATTCGCATTTTCGCTCCACCGATATATGGATGAGTGGTTCTGATGAAGATGAATACTTGCTATCAGGCTGGGCAGGAAGATACTTGAATGGTGAATATCCCAACTTCCCTTATGACTATCCGAATGAAAGTATGACAGATCCACTAGCCATAGAGATCGGTTATTCACAGAGTTTTGTTTTTCAGGGACCCCTCACTACGATGGCTGTTACCTTATCAAATGCGGATTCATTTTACAATCTGGTTAATGGCATTAATGATCCTGTACCCAATACCCCTGCTGGCGAACAATTAGAGTATGTAAGGCTCATTTCCAAGCAGAGCAATGCCTATGGAGAAGTGATGATCAATGCATTTAATAGCACGGTGAATATGGTTACCTATCCCGACAATAACGAGCTCGCACAGCAGCTAAAAATTGTAGCACGTATGATAGCGGGAGGACTTAAAACGCGCATATATTTAGTACATATTGATGGCTTCGACACCCATGACAGTCAGGTGGATTACAATGACCATACTGTGGGCGAGCATGCCAACTTGCTGCGCAACCTATCAGAGGCTATTAGTGTGTTTCAAAGCGATATCGAAGCGCTGAGCCTAGATGATAAAGTTATTGGAATGACATTTAGCGAATTTGGCAGACGCACCATTAGCAATTTAAGTGGTGGGACAGATCATGGAGCCGCTGCGCCTATGTTTATGTTTGGCACAAGTATAGCTGGTGGTGTACTAGGTGAAAATCCCATCATACCAGCCGATGCCACAGAGGACACCAATGTTGCTATGCAACACGACTTTAGATCAGTGTATGCCACTATCCTCAAAGAATGGTTTTGCATAGCCGAAAACGAGCTTTCACAAACACTGTTTCAATCCTATGATGACCTGCCATTATTTAACAATATAGATTGCATAAGCACAGGCATACATCACAGCAATCAACATGCTGGCACTGCGCTGCTCACTGTGTTACCTAATCCAGTGCTGAATGAAGCGACCATTGAAATTACCAGTCTTGGTGGCTTATTGCACCTAGCACTCTACGATGTATCAGGACGTTATTTACAAAGTATATTTAACGCGAATATAGCCATCGGCAATCACAGAATTACCCACGATTTTTCTAATCTAAATGCTGGTTTGTATTATTTGCATTACCAACAAGGTGCAACTAAGCAGGTAATAAAAATCATTAAAGCATAATCAATAAATTGCATAGCAATAAGCAAGCGAAATAATTGTGTAAGTGATGGATTTCCTAACAAATGAAAAGGACTGGATAGCCTTTACCAACATAAAGCTCAATGGCATATCCTATCACTCCAAGGAATGGGAAATTCATAATACTATCCTCAACAAGCGGCAGCAGCATGCAATTGATGAAGAGGTATCACAATTCCTAATAGACTGGTATGACAGCAGCAGCGATCTTATCTATCAAAAAACATCCGGAAGCACTGGCACACCAAAAATAATACCGATAAAAAAAATACATTTTATCAATAGTGCACTGATGACTTGTACTTACTTTGGGCTCAGTAATAATTGCAATGGATTGCTATGTCTATCACCAAAATTCATAGCTGGAAAAATGATGATCATAAGGGCGATGGTAAGCGGTATGAACTTAGATACCATAACGCCAAGTCATCTACTATTTTCGAGCATAGATCCCAATAAATGCTATGATTTTTGTGCCATCACACCCTCCCAATTATTGAGTGAAATCGACCACCCCACAATAGCTAATTTCCAAAATATTATTATAGGTGGTGGCCCTTTTCCTGAAAACAAAATCATACTGCTCAACAAATTTCACAACACCCATTTTTATGCAACCTATGGCATGACTGAAACGGTTAGTCATATCGCCCTTCGCAAATTAAATGAACCAGCTAGTGATCTTGCTTTTCAATTGCTAGATGGATTTACTATAGCAACGGATGAAGAAAATCGCTTGATAATCTATCCTTCACACGTCAATAGTCAAACGATTCATACCAATGACATAGTAGAATTGATTTCACCTAAGCGCTTTATGATATTGGGTCGTTATGACAATGTGATCATCAGTGGTGGTCTTAAAATAAATCCTGAACGCATAGAGGAAAAATTAAAATCACTCATCCCCTATCCATTCATCATTTTTGGACAAAATGATCCCTTTTGGGGTGAAATACTGGTCATCTTAATAGAATTAAAACAAGCTGATCAGGACCTTGTTAATAATTTTAAAAGCAAAGTTGAATCTGTGTTAGAACGGCACGAAATACCAAAAAAAGTCTTTACTACAGCGAGTTTTACATATACTGCAACAGGTAAAATTGATCGCCAAAAGAGTTTGAAAAACTTAATCTAAGGAAAAAATCAATAATTGGCATTTTTATTGTTGAAACAAAATTGTGGAAAGTCAAATAAATATAAAACATTTTAGAAACTTAAGCTTTTTAGAAAAGTTTCTAGTGTTGTGGGATGAGGGCGTGTATTTAGCCAGGTTTGTTGGCAAAAGTCATTTGGTAAATTTATTTAGGCTAGGAGGATTTTTTGTGGAAGTGTATTACAATAAAAAGAACGAAGATATTCTATACATCAACACTTTTGAAGATACCGAATCGCTGGATAAATACTTAGATCAAATTGATTTAGAGATGCTAACTATTAGGGCTTAATGCGCTCCTTGCTCACTAAAAAAATTCATTACTAGTTGCATATATTCACGACCCCCTTCGGTAGTCCATAGATCAATATGTCCTGCGCTGGGCACGGCAACAAATTTTTTAACTGTCGAACCTAGATTTTCGTAGAGTATCTTTCCGTATTCAAACTTCACCCTTTCATCTTTTTCGCCGTGTGCGATCATAACGGGCACTTTAATATTCTTAGCTGCATCAATCGGCTTGATGGATAAGAGGTCTATATTGGCTTGTTTTCCCATTCTCATCAACAACTTATCGGTAATCTTCTTGCGTCCAAAACCAAAAATATTGGACATATAGTCCACTGCCACTTGATCGAGGCTGGTAAAGGTACTTTCTATGACCCCTGCTTTAAATCTAGGCTCATTCTCGAGGGCTAATAAGGCGACAGCTCCACCAAGTGAGTGACCCCATATAAAATAGGGCAACTGCGTAGGATGTGACACCTCGAGTATATCTAAAATCTTTGATACATCTTTCGACTCTTCAATGCCAAATGTGCAATGTTCACCTTCGCTCTCTCCGTGCGCACGCGCGTCATAGATGACGGCGCGAAACCCCGATTCAGCAGCCATCTTCGCCTTTAGGAGACTGTGCTCTTTGCAAGAGCCTATACCGTGGAGTATCATAATTGTTCCCTTGGGAGTGGGTGTCAATGCATGGATGAAATAGCCAGCTATCTCCAGTCCTGCCTCCACCTCAAAACGCATCCGCTCAGCTACCAATCCGTAGTCAGAAGGGTTATTGCCTAATGGTGAGCGCTCGGGATGATTTTCTTTAAAAATTCTAGAGGGCTTTAACAATAACTTACCTGAGAATTGTGAGAATATAGACATCGGCAATAACAATAAGATGGACATTATAGACAGGCAAAAGTAACGCATTCACACTATATGTATGATTATTTTACCTTATTTCAGCTTAAAGCTCCATTCAACCCTGAACTTAGCAACTACCTCTTGTGCTTCATTACGACCTATGCTCTCCACCCATTGCCTTACTCCTTGCCCAGTATCCACAGCCTTAGCAACAGTTTCTTGCAAGAGTGCTCCTGACTCACAGGTAAAAATAATTTTGCCTTTGGCTTTCTTATAAAACTCAGCCTCTAGTCCAGTAACGATCATAGCAATAGGTGGATTGGACTTGTATATAGCCCCAAGTGCTAGCACGCCCTGAGACATCTCCCCCGCCATAGCAAGTACAGCAAAATAGGTCGAATCAAATGGATTTTGATTCAGCCATTTATAAGGCACTGAAATACTACAGCGATCCTTGCTGACCTCCACCACCCTGCAACCCGCTAAAAAAGCCATTGGCAGCTTAGTAAGGAGGAACAACTTAAACTTTAGACCATTGCTAATAAGCTTAAAAAACGATTCGCTATTCGGATTCATCCAATTACTCATAACTTTATTTTTCTTTTAATTAATTCTTACATGGCGCTTCTATAATCCACAGAGCATAATGTTGCGCCACTACACATTATAACTCCTGTTATTCGGCTCTGTCAATCTAGACAACTTGGCAAACTCTCACAAAAAAAAATCACAAGCGCGATCACAATTGACATAAAAAATCCAAACACACAAAACAAAAAAAACAGTTGCCAAGTGCGAGCCAAATAACTTTACAATGGGCAGCTAAGGTAAAACAAAATCCCCATTTCTGTAATTATATCCACATAATAAGTTGGCAAACAATTACAGCTAGCAAATACTACAAATAATTTTTATTATAAAACCATTTAAAGGGTCTTGCATAAGCACTCTAGTTTAAGTAATTATGGCGATGCCTTACAGGCCCGGGCTGCTCCAGGCTACACTGCGTTTCGGTCTTGTCCGCCGCCTCCCTTCTACTACTATCCAAACATAAACAATTTACAGGGACACATCTCCTTCTTCAATCGCATAAGGTTAGAGAGTCAGCGCACAAGACTAAACCATTCCGCATCCCTATCGCGATTACGGCATCAAAGAGCAAAAGGCAAACCACAGTATTTTATCATTGTAGTACTAGCATTATTATGGAAAACTAAAATGGCTGAGCATATAAATTGCAAATAGGGATACTGCATTATCCAACAAAGAATTGTGAATAATAATTGCTTATCCTACTACTAAATGTACTACAGTATGGATCAGTAAAAAAGGATTCTGGCCTAGGGAATAATTTTTATTATCATAGTGGAACAAAGAAAAGAAAATTGCATATATTTGCAACGAAAGTCAAAAGTATTCAAGGATTTTTAAGTTTCACTTTGTATGGTATCGGACACTGGCAAACAGATGGGTATAATTACTTATATACATAAATTAGTTAGTGAATTAATAAGTAAAATGCGAAACCTACTGATAGGGCTAGACAACATAACTATCGTTCCTGCTGAGCGAAATAAGTGAAATCTAAATCCTTGATTTATATAGTAAAGTTCTCATCTATTGTCAAGCAACGCAATTCCTCGGACTGAACCTACGGTTCATCATACCGACATAGCAGACATTCATGCAAATGAACCACCACAAAACCTGCGCATAGTTGCTCCAATGGTTTGGACTTTAGATGAAATATATTTAGACTTTTGGTATGGAAATAATTTTTTTTAACAACCCTAAAAAACTGATTACTGGTTGAAACAATAAAACATTTACTTCTTTTCGCAAGATGCTATCTCCAGTAGGTATCCATCAAGCGGAGAATTATATTCCTATTCTGGCCATTGCTGGCAGATATCTCCTTCCAGTTCAGGGGCATTGGGCAGGGCTATACAATCACGTATCAGCCTATCACAATTGGCAAAACCGCCCATCCAAAGGCCAAAAACGCAAAAAATGCGAACTTTTGTTCGTATAAGTAGATGTTGTGCGATATTTTAGGAAACCAACAACCAAGAACAATCCAACATAAAATATTTCTTATGGCAAATTGGACAGAGATAAAAAATCAGATACAAAAGGAAACTCAACGAGTATTCCAAAATGTATCAAATTTTAATGTAGCCGAAACAATAGACATGTTTGAGAAGGTTTTATCGTACCCTTTAAATAAGCCTGAGTTAAAACTTGATGGTTTAGAAACACGAGTGCCAAACGCATTAGAAAAAATATTGGTTGAAGGTTTAAAGAAGGTTGATAATCTTTCTTACTTTCCCGATTTTGCAAAGATAGAACCTTTCCTTCGCAAAATTTTATACATAACAAATCTATCTAAATTTGCAGAACTTGAAAGCAACAAAGCAGGATTAGGTGCATTTATTAATGCACTTAGATTAAATCCTAATAGAATTGACTTTGATAATGATAGAATTGAAAATCTATTTGGTGCTTCAAATTTTGGTGAACATCTTTTCAGAACTTACAAACTTAGAAACATAGAAAGCCACCAATGCGAGAATTGGACAAATAGGGAACTGTATGAAAATATTGAAAGCGTATTGATAATTTATCTTTATGCCACAAAACAGTTTGCAAACGCCCTCAAACCTATTGTAGAAGTAGCCTACAAAGAAAAAGAACCCGATTTTAAAACCTATTTAGAAGGAGTTAAAGAAAATTTTAAATCCCGAATTGGTAGGTTTATACATATCAAAGGACAAGAAGATATTAGACTTTCGCAAGGGTATGTTGTTGAGAGAATTACAGAACAAGATACTGAAAAAATTGAACGCAAAGGGACTGTAAATGACTTGCGAAAAAATCACGTAAGCGAAAAACGTATGCTAATTTGGGGTGATGCAGGAATGGGAAAAAGTACAACATTAGAATTTTTGGCTTACACAGATGCAGAAGAAAAACTAAGAGATAATAAGGCTAAACTTCCTGTTTATATTCCATTAGGGTTGCTAACAGACAAAAACATTTCTTTAAAGCAAAGTATTTTCAATAAGATTGGGGTTGATAACAAGATTGGCGATAGAATGTTGAAAGAAGGAAAAATTAACCTTTTTCTTGACGCTGTTAATGAAATTCCAAGAGATGACAACAACCAACTAAAAACACTACGCCAAAGAGAAATTCAAAATTTACTTAGCGAATATAAAAACGTCTTTATTATTATCTCAAATCGTCCCCAAGACGAAAATATTTTCGTGGGAGTTCCTGTATTCCAATTACAAAAAATGGACATGGAACAGATAAAATTGTTTTTGAAGAAAAATACAGAAGGCAATAAAGGAATAGCAAAACTTATTCTTGATGAAATAAATAAAGATGAAAGGCTTGAAAAGATAATTAAAACCCCATTGATGCTTTCACGACTTATTGAAATTGTAAAAGCAAAAGGAGAAATACCAAAAAGTGAAGGCGAAATTATTGAAAAATTTATTTACAGTCTTTACCAACGAGAACAACAAGAGAAAAAAGATGCAAATTTCAACACCAAACAAATTCATAGGCTTTTACGATATTTAGGTTACGAAAGTCTTGAAAAAAAAGACACTAATTCAGGAATGTCAGAAGATGAAGTTTTGAATTATTTTGTCCGTTGTAAGGAAAAGTATAGTTTCATTATTGACACTTCTTATGTGCTTGAAATAGCTACTCAGTTAGGCATTTTAGAAAAAAGGGACGATATGTACACTTTTGCACATCAAGCATATCAAGATTATTTCCACGCACAAGAAGAAAAAGCCATTTTAGGAATATGATACTTGATTTAGAACATAAGGCAAATAATGAAAAATACTTTAAAAGTATTCGCTACTTTTCTCATAGTCTAAAAGGAGAGAAAAGACGAAATTTTATTGCACAAGTGGCTGAACAAAATATATACCTTGCCGCACAGTGTATTATGTCGGCAGAGAAAGACGAAGAACTTGAAAACAGACTTATTGAAAAGGCTCAATCTATTGCACAAAACTTTTCTCAACCAGAAAAATCTGCGAAAGGATTTCTTGCTCTTGCTGAGTTTGAGAGTTTAAAAACTATCATTTCCCTTTTTTCAAATATTGAAAAACCTAATAGTACCCATCTTCAAGTAATTGCAAAAATTTTCGAAAATAGATTACCTGATATATTTTGTTCTTTCCTATCAATATTCACAAAAACTGATAAAACAATACTAATACACTTTGCTATTAATACTTAAAATGGAGAA
>CAYZQX010000113.1:0-10079 GCA_964480615.1 uncultured Chitinophagales bacterium
GCAGATAGCCCGGGCCGCAGGCATCGCCAAAATCGCATAATTATGAGTTATTTAGTAAGCCTTAAATAAGCGTAAAGCTATATTAGCCTACTAGTTGCTCCACTAGAAAATACAGGGATATACCGTTGAGCTTAACCCATTAAAATGCCCTAGTTATCTAGCAGAAAAAAACAATGCATCATTCATAACTACAACAACTCCTTAGGGACTAAAAACTCAGTTTATATTGCAATGTATAGTTTCTCGGTGCTTCTAACATAGCGGGTCTGATGGCATATTCTTCATTGGTAAGATTTTCGACTTTGAATAGCAATCGAATATGTTCATTGAAATTATAACTTATTCTGAAATTGGTCACAAATAGGGCACCGTTGTGATTTTCGCGCCAATCTCTGAGGCCAGGTATAGGCTCTTCTACGCCTATGAGTGGAAGTAGGGGACCAAATGGACCTTTGCCTTCAAATATGGAATCAACATGCTCCATAAAGCTATAATAATTAACCCCTCCTCCGAATTTCCATTTCTTATAATCAATCTCTAGGTCAGCGGTGGCACTGTGTCGGAAGCGGTATTTGAGTATTGGCTTTAACACCGAGTCGGAGGCATTGGAAAAGGCATTGAAGAAATTGCGCACATATACGCCATAGTTTCTGATTGTCGTATCATCGGGGCTATAATTGAGATCTACTGGATACAGGTAGGTATAGCCAGTTGTAAATGTATAAGGTAATTTTCCGATTGTATTAGTGGCATTAAAACCGAGTTCTAGACCAGCAATACGGGCCTCCGAAATATTGAGCGACTTGAATCCTATCTGATCTTCTAATCCGCCTGGTTCTTCAGGGAAAATATTGAAAGAAAATTCGACCATATCCTTGTATTCATTGAGGAATAATGAGGCATCAAAAAAACCATTTCCCTTGCCCAGTCTAATGGATTTCATCATACCTATTTCACTGCTCCATCCATACTCAGGCTTGAGTACTGGATTAGGGAAAATATTGATAAGCCCTCCTACTTCATAGCGAATGTACTTCTCCACAAAGCTTGGGATACGATACCCCTGCCCAAAAGAAAAACGGAAAGTTGTATTATTCCAAGGACCCATATTAATGCCTCCTCTAAATGAAGGCTGGGGATCAATCATTTCCTTATCGATGATAAATGATTCAAGTCTTGCGCCTACTGAAAGCGCCATTTTTTTATAACTAAAATCGCCTTGACCAAACAGTGCATTGATATAGCCTGTATGCGAACCATAATCCTCTGCATAGGTTTCAAATCCATTGAAAGTATAGCCGCCAGTAGTGGTAATCTTATCTATCCATCTGCGGCTATATTGATAATTGAGCACATAGAGATTGGCATAGTCAGGCGATTCGCCAGCAAGTCCAAGCTGGGTTCTATAATACCTTGTTTTGAGGCTGTGCTGATTCTTATATTTATCGAAATAAGTTACCCATGGATCAATATTAACCCAGCGCATATCGTTATGACCACTGGTACCACCTGATGGTTTCATAATGCCTTGATTGGCATCTTGCCATATTACAAAATAGCCTTCACGGGTCTTCGTATAATTGCCATTAATACCAAAGGAGAGACCAGGCACATTGGCCATGCGATACCTAGTTTTCCAGGTGAAGCGCGCCCGCTGTTCATCATCATCCACAAGGTGAGAATTGCCGCTGTGTAAATTGCCACCTAACACTAAATCGAGTTGCTTAACCCGTTGACGGTGGATGAAGAATGCGCCGATGGTTTGCGGTGCTACATCCCACCATTGTGTAATTTTTCGTTTTGGCGGGCCGATTATCTTGTGGTACATGCTCAAGGCGGTATAGGGTGTTTCCATCCCATCAAATGTGCTTACATTCACTACACCATTGAGTGCCGATGCGCCATATATTACGGAGCTAGATCCCTTTACAACCTCTATTTGACTGGCATTTTCGATGGGGATAAAATTCCATTGTACATCCCCTCTATCCGCACTGAGCATAGGCAATCCATCTACTACAATCATCACACGGCTACCTGCACCATAAGCATATCCGCTTCCCCCTCTGATGGTGGGTTGACCATCAATGACTTGTAAGCCAGTAACGGTTTTGAGGGCCTCAGTAAGATTAGGCGAAACCCTATTTTCTATGCTCTGTGTGGTAATCACGCCTACCGACTGCACCTCCTTGCTCAGCTCTTTCTTATACAGATTGGAAATTATGGTCACTTGTGCGAGGTCCTTGACTTCTGGTTCCATAAATAGTTCTATCACCTTGTTTTCACTGGGCTGTAAGCTGATCGCAAGGGTAGTATCTTTATAGCTATAATAGGAAAATTTGATAGAATAGTCTCCTGGTTCAAGCGTCAACTTAAATGAACCATCGGGCTCAGTAGTAGTGCCTTTTCCATCCCCATAAATGATATATGCCCCAAAAAGCGCCTCCTTCGTATCAATATCCTTCAATACACCTCTTAATGTTGCTGATTGGCACAAGAGCTGAAGGGATGAAGCAAAAAAAATGGATAGAAGGATAAGACCTATTGATTTCATATAACTAGATTTCCCGCCAAATATACAACACTAATATTTTCTAAAGAATTATTAAAAAAATTTGTTTTGTTAGGACCGTGGAGAGTTGGAATGACGGGGTATATAGGGTCTGCTAAATAATTCAAAATTTTTGGCGATGCCTAAAGGCCCGGGCTATCTGCTACAAGTCCTCGCTCGTGCCTCGCTGTGGGCTTTACGCGTCTATCCCTATCGCGAATACAACTTGAATGAGCACTGTGTAAGAGAAGACATTTCATATTTAGGATGCAATCTTTTCTAGGAAAATGCAGTAATTCTTAAGCATTTCCATTGTGCTGGCATAATCTATAATCTTTTATTATAAAAGATTTCCGAGTTATTTTGCAAGCCCTATATAATTCAAGTAAATTTTATCCAACAGAATCCTTATGATGCCGATAAATTAGGTAGATTTTATAGGTGATAATATTCCTTAGAATCAATTATAATCAGCCGTAATCGGCTTGCTATGCATAGACATAAGCGGAGTTAAAATGCAAAAGAATTTCAAAAATCCAAATAAATCCTATTCGGAAACGAACAACTTTAAAAAAAATTCGTATTTTGCGCCAAATTGATTCTACATTTATTGATCTTGATTTTTTGGTGATTGTAGGCTCAATTTACTATTCTTTCAAAAAATAATTTTACCTATGAGAATTCAAAGAACCCATATCAATGACCTTCATTTCGAGCACGAAATGTGGCTATCAGAGACCGCTTTTTATGGCGATCAATTGAAAATATATCAGAAGAGATTGGATGAGATCTCTAAGCGCAATAATATGCCTGATGTAGCCAAGGAAATAGATCATTTTCAAAATCAATTTATCATCCAAAAGGAGCAAATGGACATACTAGATCATGAAGTGCGGATGCACGAGCAATGGCTTACCACCTTTGCTAAGGATCATCCAGTGGCATTAGAACATCGCTATTTTGGTGAGCATACTGAAATATTTGACAAGATGGAAACATTTAAGCGATTGTTTCAGGAATTGCGCGAAGAGTTTTATGGTTTTATGCAAAGGAAAATGTAGTTATCCACAGGATATAAAAATGCTTTCAGTGTAGTTTTTTCTATATTGAAAAAAAGGGCAAAATTGTATGTACAGTTTTGCCCTTTTCATTTTATGAGTAATGCAATAGGCCCTATTTCCGATTGGCTATCGCGATTTATGATTGACTGTCGCGATTTACGATTACCGATTTAAGATTGGCTATCGCGATTTATGATTAACGATTCAAGATTTACGATACTGAAGCTGGGTGGCAGTAACTAGTTAAAGTCTAGTGTCCATTGTCTAGTGTCTAGTGTCTGCTTTCTAGTGCCTGGTTAAAGCGATTTTTGCGATCATAATGCTATTTATAGAAACGGCACTATGTCCTGTATTTAGGGTCTGCTTAGGGACTTAAAATTTTAGAAGGCCTTACAGCCCCGGGTTACTTGTGAAATGATTATTATTATTCGTAAAAAGAACCTTCGCATGCGCTTGATGTGCTTTGATCCCTATCTCGATTTCCGAAAACGCACCAATCCTAATAGATCTCTTTTGACTTTTAGCTTTGATGTAAGTTCTTGGTATCTATCGATGCAAATTTTCTGCATTAAGAATGGATCATTTTGATGCAATGCGGTGCCTCAAACTTATTTTGTTATTAGTATGCCTTATCTTAGTTGATATTACTAATGTTAGTTACAGTAATTGCGCTAAGTCTAGTGTCAAACGTCTAAGGTCTTTTATTTAATATATCTAAAACCAAGTTTTGATTTGTGTTTGGGCAATGATCTAATATGTGGACAATTATACGGTTGCCTATTGACCTGAAATAGAGATTTATATATAGTGTTATGTATTCAGATTTTTTGATTGCTATTGTAAAACGTAAGTAAATTTAGATTAGCCAGTGATTTGTAAATATAAATACTAAAAAGCAAAAATGTCTTTATATTGCTTAAATGTCAACCTAATATATATGTAAAATTATAATATATTATTTTGTTGAGAAAAATAAGGTCGGATAGATCCAAGTTAGTAAAAATAATTTCTTGATGAAAATAAGAAATATAAAATTTAAGTATTGACATTATAAAATAATTGATTTACATTTGAATCATATTTTATTCAATAAATAATATTCAATTAACTTATATGGTTAAATATTTTATAACAATTTAAATTAAAATCCATGGAAACAATCTTTTCAATGAGTCAGTATTTAAACTCCTTATTAATTCATTCACAAAACCTGAAAATTAGAGATTATCTAAAAATATTATTTGATTTTTATGGTGCTATCATAAAGCTTATCCTAGTCTATGTTGTAATAGGTGTTAGCGTAAGTGTTAAAATGGCTACCTGTCAGAACGAAATCACTAATGATTATTATTGTTCTCTAAATGAATCATTGTTAAATCCTCCAGTGCTGTTACTTGGAGGATGTAATCCATATTTTACTGATGTTAACACACTAAAACAAGCACCTTACAATTTGTCTGGTGATGGACAAGCTATATATTTTAGGGATGCATCTGAAAGGATACCCTTCAATCCTTCTCTATTTATGTATGACAATGAAACTGATCAATGTATTTATAGAGTGAATGATCCATATAGTCCTGAATGTCTTGATCCCTCTGATAACCTTTTGTGGTTAGAGTATATTTGGGATAATCAAAATTGTGGGTCAGGCAATTATATGGTAAATGCTGATAATAGTAACACTAAGATTATTGATGAATCTTGGCCAGATTATGATCCTAATAATGAAAAATATAAGTTGGTATTTTCAAAATTTGGTGGGATAAGTACAATTAATTTTTATATTGAAATCTACAATAATTGTGATTTTTCGATAGATTTAAATCAAGGTTATAAAGTTAGGGTTCTTAGTACAAATGGCACCTCAAATGATATATTGCTTAGTGGAGTATTACTGCCAGATCAAAGATTAGTATTAGCCACTGAGCTTAGAGATCCGCATTATATACCATACCCTGATTTAGTCATCGATTCTTTTATTAGTGGATATACAGAAACCTTTAGGATTATTTATGAAATTGATGGTGAGGAAATAATTCTTGACCAATTTGGAGGAGATGATCCATCTAATTTAAGCGCTCAAAGAACTTATAAGCTAGTTGATGGTGAACTACAAACTTCTAATGATTTTTATACTTTACCTTTTAGTATTGATACTGATAGTAACTCCGTCAATGAAAGTTCTAGTCCTACAAGTAATAGGAGTACAATGGCTGGTTATGGGCCTATTGTACGATGTATGGATCCACAACAATACTTAATATCAAAAGCTAATATTGATAATGTGAATGTTACAAAAAAAATTGTAACTTCATATAGTAATACTTTTAAAGGATTGACACAATATTTTGATTGTGGTCAAAGCCAATTTAATAGCCAATGGTTAGGACTAATGATGAAAGAGCATGATATACCTGGAACCAACCTGTATATATATAGTAAGAATTCGCATGGACTTACTAATGCTATGTCTGGAATAGGGATAGGACATGGACCTGCACATCAAAGCATTGGTTTTGTTAAACATGGATTAAGCCTGTGCGAAGAATTAGCTACCCCTTCTTATATAATGCCGCAAGGTTATGAAATAAAAATAGCTTCTAATTCCGTTGTTTCATGTGGTGGTCCAGGGTCACCATGTGATGATGAAGATAAATATAAGGCTGGATTATATTCAGTGTCAGAGGTAGCTGAAGATAATTGCTTGGTTTCTAATTTTAATTCATTAGCTTTTTATGCGTGTGGAGATAATCCTAGTGAAAATGATGGAGTTGATAACTTAGGGTATCCTAATATTACTCTTAAAAATGGATTCGTAATTGGAGGAATGACCTCTGGCCAAAATGGATGTAGCCAATCTAGTCTATCATCAATTGGCCCAACTGATGATTTTCGAGTAAAACCTGATTTTGTAGTGCCAACTTTAAATCCGTATGCAGCGGGTGAAACATCTTTTGCTTCCCCAACAGCAGCTGGAATGGCTTCCTTAATAAGACAAGAATTCCGCAGATTGGTAAGTGTAAGTAACCCAGCTCCTACCATAGATGAAAATCTTAAGTCATCCACACTTAAAGCTTTATTTGTTAATACCGCTCATAAAGCTTTAGATTTGCCAGTTCCGCATATAAGAACTGGATGGGGAGGAATTAATTCTTTGGGAACTGTAAAATTACTAAGGGATCATTTTGAAAATTTAAGTTTAAGGAGAAGGATCGTAGAAGGCAACATTATTCCTAATGTTACGACAAAAATTAGATTCTCTATTAATATTGAAAATAACAATGAAAATCAAGGATTAAAAGTAGCCTTAGCTTGGATTGATCCGGCAGGACCACCTCGAACAGATACCGAAGTACGGGGATTTTATAAAGAAAATGGACAATGGGTGGCTGATCCTACAGCTCCTGTTTTAGTAAACAATTTGGAAATGAGAATAATTAATACAACTAATGGAGAAATATATATGCCTAAAAGATTAAATAGACTGGATCCAAGAAATCCTCCTGTTGTCTATGATAACAATTGGGACAATGTAGAATTTATTGATGCAGGTCTAGTACCTAATGGGAACTATTATATTGAAATTGGGTATGAGGATGATCAGATAGGTGGTACTCAAGCTTACTCACTAGTTTTATCAGGAGCATCCATACCTATTGAAAATGGACAACTTGCTGTAACTGAACTCCCCTGTAATGATACAATGCTACTAGTTTTTGATGATGAATGGTGTCTTGGAGAGGAAATTGTCTTAAATGCTGAATTTGCAGACAATAGCACTGTTTTGTGGCAGTCTTGGTTATTACCAGATGAGACTGTTTTGAATTCTAATGGCAATCTACTAATTGAAAATGTTGATTTTAGTGATGCTGGCGAATACGAAGTTATAGCAATGCATGAAAATGGTTGTCTAGTACACTCTGTATTTCAAGTTAACGTAATTGATGCAGTTATCCCTAATTTTGATTATGGAGATGGTACAGTTTGCGAAGGCATGCCAATAAATTTAACATTAATTAATGGGGATCAATACTTGGATTATCACTGGATTCTACCTTCAGGGCAAGAGGTTTATAATGCCCCAGTTAATATTTCTTCGGCTCAAACTGTTCATAATGGATTATACTCTTTACATCTTTTAAATACAAATGGCTGTGATCAAATTATTTATTTTAGTATTTTTGTAGGAGATTTAGAGGCTACAGTTGTATCACAATTAGAAGGAGTATTGAATTTTCAACCCGATGTAAATAATATGCAATATATTTATGTGTGTGGTAGTGATTTACTGACTATCTCGGCATTAGCACCACCAACAGTAACTAATATTACTTGGGCAGGGATAGGAGTTACTAATCCTAATACTCCTTATGTACGAACCGTAAATACTAATGATGTTAGTCCTAATGGCAATACCATAATAATTACAGGTATGCTAGGGAATCAACAAATTTATTTTAGTTTTATAATATATAGATATACTGCATTATTACCACAGGATTTTGCCATAATTAATTCTATTAATCAATATTGTCCAGGTTCTGGCAGCTTTACATTAACTTACAATAATTTTAGTTATAATTTTCCGCTGGAGTTTTCACTTAATGGTATAGATTATACTTATATCAATGATTTTAATTTTGGCTTTACTCTATCATCAATCCCTACTAATGGTAGCTTTGAGTATTTTATTCGGGATGATTGCGGCCAAGTTATGACACTAACTCATTTTTTTCAAATGTATTCGTCAATTATGCCTACAATGCCTTTTATATGCTACGATAATGAAGAGTATATTAGTTTGCCAAATCCCTATGGCGTAGAATGGAACAATGAAGATATAGATGGTTATTATTTTGTACTTGTTACACAAGAAAATCCTATAGATGGTCTTGCACCTGGATATTATTTTAATAACCATAGTTCCTCAGGTAACTTTACTGCTAATTATACAACTATTTGTAATCCAATTTTACAGCCGTATAATATTAATATTGATGCGCCAATTGATAATATATTATTGACAGGAGGGGTTAATACTTTCCAAGTATGTGAAGCGAATCCATTTACTTTATCTGTTGATAACCCACTCAATGGTGCTACCTATTCTTGGAAATTAAATGACGTGTTAATAAATGGTCAAAATGGAACTAGTATAACAAATAATATATTAGGGATTGGAACACCAAATGCATTCTACACAGTTATACAAAGTTACTCAGGATGTGTATCGCAAGCTACTATTGAGGTGTTAAATGCCATACCCATAATTAGTGCAGGAGAAGATATAAGCGGATGTACCAATTTTATTTCAGCCTTATCACCAACCCCAATTAGTTTAGGAAATGGGATTATAGGTCAATGGTCATGTGCCGATAATAATGTTTCCTTTAATAGCCCTAATAATCCAAACACAGGGGTTTCATTTACTACTACTGGAGAATATACAATAACATGGACATTATTCAATGGAAATTGTACAAAACAGGATCAATTACAAGCCTCAGTAATAGTACCACCGCCATCCCCACCAATGTATAATGGAGTTACAAACATTAATTGTACCACTTATGTATTAGGCTCACCAAGTAATATCGAGAATTATTCATTTCAATGGTATAATTTCGACAATACAGAGAGTATAGGACTTTTAAACCAATCAATAGCAGTAACATCTCCAGGAGTATATACACTAAGAATGTTTCCGATTAATCATGAGGATTGTTATACTTCATCGATAATTACAGTTACAGGTTCAACTACTCCACCTGATGCATCCATTAGCCTCCTCACCCCCGCCTCCGGTGCTACCTGTCCGGTATTGACTGCCTCACTGGATGGTGGAGTGCCAGGCACATCTTACGTCTGGTCGCTTGATGGCACTTCTATACCCAATAGTAATCTCCCGACGATATCTATTAATGCTACGGGGCTGTATTCTTGTACTATAGCTTCCCAGGGTGGGTGTAATTCCACTGCATCCCTTGACCCCCAATTAACCAGCCTTTTCCCTACAGCAGCAGGAATGAGTCTCTATATATCTACCAGTACTATCAATAATACCACCTGGGGTAATCCTGATGGCACACCCTTCACCGTTTATGTAAATGGACAGATTATAGTAAATGCTAGTCAATCTCTTACCATTTTACCTAATACTACAGTTGTATTCCTAACCACCACATCAGGAATAATACTAGAATTAGGTGCTGACCTTATTGCTGATGGCGGATCAAATGCAGTAACTCCCACTATCAATTTTGTGCCACTTTCGTGTAACTCCTATTGGAAGGGGATACATCAGAAGGGCCGATTGTTTAATACAGCTACAACATGGGATGAGAGCAGACTTGTTCTTAAAAATTGCAATATACACAATGCCGTATGCGGAGTGAATAATATGACTGATTTTAAACCATTTACACCTTCAGTTTCAAAATCTTTTGGATCAATGGTTATAGAAT
>CAYZQX010000114.1:0-10070 GCA_964480615.1 uncultured Chitinophagales bacterium
TCTTAAAAACGGATTCGCATTTTAATGTCTTATGGGATACTATATATACCCAGTATAATACAAATCTCTATAATTTGATATTTAGTTTAGCAATGCATTGTATCGCTGGTTCTTGTGATTATTGGGCTTATGGAAATATAGAGGGCGATCCTTATGGCCCAGATGGGCGATTATTGTTTATAAAATTTAATCCGGATAATGGTGAGATTCTCCATACAATAATTAAAGATTTCCCAGGTAGAGATGCACCAGAAACCATGCTTATCGATAGTTTGTATAACATTATATTTACACACAAGAAATATATATCAAATACGAACAGTCGCACCTTGATAACAAAAATGGATACCTTAGGCCAAGTGATATGGACCACGGATATACCGCCTAATACGGATAGTGCAGCACAAACCGGACTATTTTTAGATGATAATAATCACTTGATTTTTGGGGCTACTGGCGAGAATGAAGAAGGCGATTATGATACTTGGATATATAAAGTAGATGCAGTAGATGGTCAGCTACTCTGGTCAAGGCATTTTGGATGTCCCTCCAGTGCGGATTATCTTTTTCGCTTGCGCAGGGAAGCAGATGGTAGCCTATTACACATAGGAAGCAGTCATTGTGACGTTTCAGGGGATAAGAAAGTATGGTTTATTAAAACCAACTGCATGGGCTTGCTCACTGAGCCATTAGCCAGTTTTACTGCTGAAGAAATGAGTGATGAATCTATTTATTCGTTTACCAATACCAGCCAGTTTGTATATCCCGACAGCATTGATGGGGGTCGCTATCTTTGGGATTTTGGGGATGGCACCATCAGTCAATCCATAGAGGCCATACACGGCTATGCACCCGGCAGTTATTATGCAAATCTTACAGCCATCGTATGCCAAGACACCAGCCGCTATGGTATATGCCTACAAGTAGGCGGCAGTACCGAGCCTTGTGATACCCCTTGGATTTATACTTCCGTTCACAAGCCCTCGCTCACCGAGCAGGATTTTAACAGCGGGCTGCTGCTCTATCCTAATCCCAGTGCCTGTGCGCTTTATATAGGCTCAAGGAGCGAAGATAGGCTTGGAGGCGACTACTTGTTCTACAATGCCGCAGGTTCGCTCATTTCGGCTTTTCCGGCCGCTACGAGGCAAATTGATGTATGTGATTGGCCAGTGGGCATTTACTTTTGTGAATGGGTGAATAATTTGGGTATGAAGGAACGTCATAAATTGGTGATCGCCCGCTAGTAAGGGCTGAGATCTCCTACTGCATTAGGATAATAAAATAATGATTCAAGGGCGATAAGTTGAAAAACAAGGGCCTAGTGCTAGGTACTGGGAAGCAAAATAGGAGTATAAAATTTGCTGAGTAAGCGAGCAGGCTAGGGTAGGGCAGTATATGGTTTCCATCCCAAGGCTGCTGGGGTGGTGCTGTACAGGTTAGTACGTTGGCATCAGAGCCCTTGATATTTACGCTCTAAAAAAATGGGATAGCGATTGCAGCGGATATCCTTTTAGGAGGCAATCAAATGAGTTGCTGTGTGACATCTAGCTAGTTGCCTATACGAGGTGCTCTCTTGCCTAATCTCGCCTCCTAAAAGATAGAAGCGTAAAGCGCGGGCCTGCCCTTAGTAGATAATTTATTACAACTGATTATATGAGGGCAGGCATCCCCCAAGTATCATTTGAAAATAATATCATTAGCATAAAGCCCAATTGAAAGCTCATATAAAATTGTTTCCTTAGACTTATAGCTTATTCAGTTATTGGTGTTTAACTTGTTTGATACATGGATCATAAGTTCATTGGTTGTTCAGGAATCCTACTACATAAAAAAAGCCGTAAAAAATTATTTTTACGGCTTTATCGATTGGTTGTCAATCACAAACTTTAGGATGGTTTATTTGCCTCCTTTCAGCTTGTCTTGCAATTTTTGTAACTTATCCCAATCGCCTTTAGCAGCAAGTGCGGCTTGCTTAGGCCAAGAGCTAGGGTCGTGCATTTGATAGCGTGAACCAGCAGCTACTAAAATTTCTTTTAGTGTTTCAGGTTTTGACTCTGCCAGTTGGTCAAATGAATAGATGTTGCGACTGTTGAGGATCTCCTCGATTTTAGGACCTATTCCTTCAACTTTTTTTAAGTCGCTTTTGATATAAGTTGTGATGGTAGTTTTGGCTGTAGTCTTAGCAGCAGTTTTAGCTGGTGCTTTTTTCACTTCAGCGGTTTCTTTTTTTGCGACAGCAGTTTTAGCACTTGCTTTCACAGTTGCTGTAGCTGTGTTTCCATTGCTAACCGCTTTGGTATTGGCTGCGCTTTCGCTCACGAAACTTCCCCAAGTAAGATTGTTTTGACCTGGCACTTGTTTTTGTGCGCGGTCTATTGCCATTAAGGCTGCATGTTCTACAATCCACTCATAATTTTCTTTACCTACACTGTGTACATCGGCATCCGGTGCTGGATTACAGAAATCAATGGCATAAGGAATACCATCTCTTACTGCGAATTCCACGGTGTTGAAATCATAACCAAGTCCTTGATTTAATTTTATCGTGAGGTCTTTCACCTTATCTAATAATCTTTGATCAGTGCAAGGATTTTCAACTACATAACGCAAGTGGTGAGGATTGCGTGGCTCATAAGGCATGATGTGAATATCAGTGCCACCAAGCGCGTAACAGCGGAAATAATGCTCGAATTGAATTTCTTCTTGTAACATCATAACCAGTTGTGCAGTCTCCCTGTGCTTAGTAAAAAGATCAGAAGGATCTTCTACTCTATACACACTTTTCCATCCTCCTCCAGAGTGTGGTTTCATATAAGCAGGGAATCCTATGTAATCAAAAATGTATTCCCAGTCAATAGGAAATTTAAGATTGCGGAAAGACTGCTCAGTGGTATCATCAGGTCTTGCGTGTGATGGCAATATCACTGTTTTAGGAACAGGTACACCGATTTTAGTTGCAAGACAGTTATTGAAAAATTTCTCATCCGCACTCCACCAAAATGGATTATTGATAACGGCAGTGCCGCATAAAGCAGCGTTTTTTAAATAAGCGCGGTAGAATGGCACATCTTGTGATATGCGATCTACTATCACTGCATAGTCAGTGAGTTTGCCCTGTTCTACTACATCGACAGTAACTTTTTCAGCTACTACACCAGGGATGTTTTTAGCATTTATACGATCGATAAATGCCCAAGGGAAAGTGTCCTCTCTACCAAAGAGAATTCCAATTTTTTTCATTGTTTAGGTTTTTATTTTTTATAAAATTAATTTCAATTTTGTTGGCTGCTGAGTTTTGCCTTGAAGGTAAACTGATCATTAAAAAAGGCGAGTTGTTTTTATTTGTCTAAGACACAATAAGTCAACATACCGCAAATCAGTCGTGCTCATAAAAGGATACCAGAGTTGCTGCTTTTTACACTTTTTTTGGGTGTTATTCAATGCAGCATATTTTGGAAGATCGCTGTTCCTATTGCCTAATGGTTAGTGATATTGGCTTTAGGGAACCTAAGGATCTTTCGCTGTTTGAGAGGGTTATTGATTTTAGGCAAATACGCGTAAATAATCAGGCAGCATTTCCCTCCATAATGGCCAGTCGTGTGTTGCCTTAGGGCGTATATCAAGCCAGTGATTGATATTTTTTGCTTTTAAGATATTGGACATACGCATTGTCCCTTCATAGCATATATCATACTCACCTGTTCCCAATGCTATATTCATTTTCCATAGATCAGGATGGTTGTTATTAGCCATAAAATCTACTGGATTATTGAAATACACATTGTCATTATAATAACCATCCATAAAGGAAGATATATCATAATTACCGCTCATAGCTATCAGGTGGCTCACGCGTTCTGGATGTCGGAATGCAAAGTTCAATGCGTGAAAAGCACCAAAGCTAGGTCCAGCAACACATACCTTGTAATAGCCATGGTGGTGTGTAATGGCATCTACTACTTCGTGTAGTAAGAACTCATCATAATACATATGGTTTTTTACTTTTTCGGCAGGGTGTACTTTCTTATTGTACCAGCTATAGGCGTCCACACTAAATGGGCAGTAGAATCTAATCTTTCCTTGTTCTACCATCCATCTCACTGTCTCCATCATCTTAAAGTCGCGATTTTCATGATAGGTTCCTTTAGTAGTAGGAAAAATAATGATCGGGTATCCCGCGTGTCCTATCACCAGTACTTCGGCAGTCATCCCAAGAATGGGGGAGTGCCATTTTAGCAATTCTTCTTTCAATTGGTTATTTTTTTTTAATTTTCCCGCAAAGATAAAAAAAGCTTACTAATCGCCGAAAAGGATTTTTTTTCAAGTGCTTTTTTTGAAAATTTGCAAAAAAATAAAGGGTAAAATTTTCAATAGATCATGAAAATTTTACCCTTAGATACGCTGTTGTTTTCAACAAAGATTTTGTCTATGTTCAGCGCATAATTTTTCTCCTAACTGCTAGGGTATATAGTCATCTATCAGTAGGATTCAAAAAGCATTATTTTTTACTAGTTAGTGTGCAGCCATATAACGGCCTCTTACTTCATCCCAGTTGATGACATTGAAAAAAGCATTGATGTAATCGGCTCTGCGGTTTTGATAGTGGAGGTAGTAGGCGTGTTCCCATACGTCGAGGCCTAGGATAGGGATTCCAGCGCAACCGATGCCATGACCCATTAATGGATTGTCTTGGTTAGATGTGCTGCATATTTCCAGTTTACCATCATTGACACATAGCCATGCCCAACCGGACCCGAAACGTGTCATCGCCGCTTTTGAAAACTGTTCTTTAAAGGTAGCAAATGAACCAAATGCAGTGTCTATAGCTACGCCAAGATCACCACCAGGCTCACCACCACCAGTAGGTGATAAGATAGTCCAAAATAAATTGTGATTGTAGAACCCTCCGCCATTATTTCTAATAACAGGTTTGTCAACACAATTAGCTAATATCTCGCCTAAATCTTGGGTGTCCATAGCAGTCCCAGCAATTGCATTGTTGAGATTGGTAAGATAGGCGTTGTGATGCTTTGTATAATGAATCTCCATCGTACGCGCATCGAAATGAGGCTCTAGAGCATCATAACTATAAGGCAAGTTTGGTAAAGTGAAAGCCATTTCTCAAAAAATTTAATTAATTATCAATAAAACACAAAATTACACTAATCTGTGAAATTGAATTGGATTTGTACCGTGTTGAATTTATTTATCATACCTTTACAGCCTAAAAACTGTAGGAGTTAATATTTCTTAACATGATAGCAAATAGAGTGAAAATAAGCAAGTTGTCCATTGTTATACCTGCCTATAATGAAGGCAATACCATTCACCTCATATTAAATAAACTCAAAGAAGTAGAGTTGGTCAATGGAATTAAGAAGGAAATTATTCTTATCAATGATTGTTCTACTGATCATACCGAATCATCCATTCAAAATTATATGCAGGCCAATAGTGAGTTGGATATACAGTATCATAAGCACGAGGTTAATAAAGGCAAAGGGGCAGCATTGCATACGGGTATTCGCAAAGCCACGGGTGAATACCTTATCATACAAGATGCCGATTTAGAGTATGATCCACAGGAGTATAATATTTTATTAAAGCCCGTATTGGATGGGTTTGCTGATGTTGTTTATGGCTCGCGTTTTTCAGGAGGCAATGCACATCGAATTCTGTTTTTTTGGCACACCATTGGCAATAAGCTCCTCACCTTTTTGTCGAATATGTTTACCAATCTAAATCTCACTGATATGGAGACTTGCTATAAGCTATTTGATACCAAGATGGTGCAGGGCTTGTCCCTCAATGAGCAGCGTTTTGGGTTTGAGCCTGAGGTCACTGCTAAAATTTCACGTGTACCTAAGGTACGCATATATGAGGTAGGCATATCCTATTATGGAAGAACTTATGAGGAAGGCAAAAAGATCGGATGGCGCGATGGATTCAGAGCCATTTATTGCATACTCAAGTACAACCTGTTCAAGCGATAAATCATAAAGACTACATGCCGCGGCGATACTGTCCGCCTACTTCAAATAGCGCTTGTGTTATCTGTCCTAAACTGCAATGCTTAGCGGTTTCCATAAGCGAATTGAAAATATTTTTATTATGAATTACATCTTCTTGTAATTGCCTCAAAAGCTTAGGGGCAACATCCTTTTTGCGCTGTTGGAGGAGTGATAGGGTGTGTATCTGATCGAGCTTTTCTTGGTCAGTACTCCTGATTACTTCTTTTGGCAAAATGGTAGGTGATCCTTCTCGCGATAGGAAAGTATTAACACCGATAATTGGATATTGACCACTGTGTTTTTGCATTTCATATACGAGTGATTCTTCTTGTATCTTGCCTCGCTGATACATCGTTTCCATTGCACCGAGTACACCGCCTCTTTCGGTTATGCGGTCGAATTCAGCAAGCACAGCTTCCTCTACTAAATCAGTGAGTTCTTCGATAATAAATGCACCTTGTAATGGGTTCTGGTTCTTCGTCATACCCAGTTCCTTGTTGATGATCATCTGTATGGCCACTGCACGTCTTACACTCTCCTCGGTAGGTGTGGTAATGGCTTCGTCATAAGCATTGGTATGCAATGAATTGCAATTATCATATATTGCATAAAGTGCTTGAAGGGTGGTGCGAATATCATTGAATGCGATCTCTTGTGCGTGGAGACTTCTACCAGAGGTTTGTATGTGGTATTTTAGCTTTTGTGAGCGCTCATTCGCACCATAGAGGTACTTCATTGCCTTGGCCCATATTCGCCTTGCTACACGGCCTATTACTGCATATTCAGGATCCACTCCATTAGAGAAAAAGAAAGATAAATTGGGTGCAAAATCGTCGATCTTCATACCTCTTGACAGATAGTATTCTACGAATGTAAAACCATTGGCGAGGGTAAATGCCAATTGGGAAATTGGATTAGCTCCCGCTTCGGCAATATGATAACCACTGATTGATACGCTGTAAAAATTGCGCACATTGTTATCAATGAAAAAGGCCTGCATATCACCCATTAATTTGAGCGAAAATTCGGTTGAAAATATGCAGGTATTCTGTGCTTGATCTTCCTTTAGTATATCGGCTTGTACTGTGCCTCTCACTGCTGCAAGTGTCTCTCTTTTTATGCGATCATACACATCGGCAGGGAGTACTTGATCCCCAGTCATCCCAAGCAGTTCTAGCCCCAGCCCATTATTACCTTCTGGCAGTCCTTCATCGCTGTGGTACTTAACGCCTGTTTTGTTTTCAATCGATTGATTGTTCTTCTTTAAGTAAACTTCACATTGCTGATCTATCGCTGCATTCATAAAGAATGCAGTGAGTATGGCCGCAGGCCCATTGATCGTCATGGATACGGAGGTGCTTGGGTTGCATAAGTCAAAACCACTGTATAGTTTTTTTGCATCATCGAGGCAGCATATACTCACACCACTATTGCCGATTTTGCCATAGATATCGGGACGGTGATCGGGATCTTGACCGTAGAGCGTCACACTATCGAATGCAGTACTCAATCGCTTAGCTGGTGAATCCATACTCAAGTAATGGAATCGCCTATTCGTACGCTCGGGACTGCCTTCTCCTGCAAACATTCGCGTAGGATCTTCACCTTCACGCTTAAATGGAAACACACCTGCTGTATATGGAAATTCGCCGGGAAAATTTTCCTGCATTGACCATCTCACAATCTCACCATAAGCTTCATATTTAGGTGTAGCAATCTTGGGAATATTCAATCCGCTGAGCGACTTGGTAAAGTTCTGTACTGAAAATGATTTGTCTCTAACTTGGTATATATATGATTCGTCCTTATAGTTGTCTAGCAGCGTTTTCCATCCAGCTAATATTGTCTTGGTCTCTTCGGCTAGGCCTGAGAAAATTTTTTGTTCAAGTGCTTCTAATTGCTTAACCAGGGTGCTGTCACTTACCAGTGATTTAGTCTTGTGTATGCCAAATAATTGTTGTGCTAATTCCGATTGAGTTTCCACACGTTCATCATAGCGGCGATTGTTCTCCGCTATCTCGGAAAGATAACGCACGCGCTTAGGTGGAATGATAAATATTTTCTCGGAGGTTTCATTCACTTGATGAAAACTGCTCTCTAATGGCTTGTCCAAGTATGCGTTGACTTTCTGAATCAGTGAGGTGTACAGGTTGTTAATACCCGGATCGTTGAACTGTGCTGCGATGGTGCCATACACAGGCATATCATTGAGGTCCTTGTCCCAAAGATTGTGATTTCTTTGATATTGTTTTTTTACATCCCTCAATGCATCTAAAGCGCCACGCTTGTCGTATTTATTGAGTACGATTAGATCTGCGAAATCCAACATATCAATTTTTTCTAGCTGTGATGCTGCACCATATTCAGGCGTCATCACATACATTTTAATATCGCTATGTTCTACTATTTCTGTATCGCTTTGGCCTATGCCACTGGTCTCTAATAAGATGAGGTCAAATCCAGCAGCTTTCATCACATTCAGTACAGGATGGATGTGTCCGCTGAGCGCTAAGTTCGATTGTCTTGTTGCCAGTGAACGCATATATACCCTGTCACTATCTATAGCATTCATTCGAATTCGATCGCCTAATAAGGCACCGCCCGTCTTTCGCTTGCTGGGATCCACAGATATAATCCCTATATTTTTCTCAGGATAGTCCAATAAAAATCTTCTCACTAGCTCATCCACAACTGAACTTTTTCCTGCACCACCTGTACCTGTAATACCTACGATTGGTGTCTTGCTTTTTGCCGCCTGTGCAGCTATGATTTCAAGATTGGTATGAGTATCGGTTTTTTGACTCTCTATGGCTGTGATCACCTTGGCTATGGAGCGATGATCACTTGCTTTGAGGGATTCCCATTCGCCATTCAAGGTGGCTACTGTATCAAAATCACTGCTGCTCAATACATCGTTAATCATCCCCTGTAAGCCCATGGTTCGACCATCATCTGGTGAATATATTCTTGCTATTCCATAGTCTTGTAACTCCTTAATTTCCGATGGCAATATAGTGCCACCGCCTCCACCAAAAATTTTTATTTGACCCGATTTTTTTTGCTTTAATAGATCGTATATATACTTAAAAAACTCATTGTGGCCGCCTTGATAAGACGTTATTGCTATCGCCTGAACATCCTCTTGTATAGCAGCTCTTACAATTTCTAATGCCGACCTATTGTGTCCCAAATGGATGACTTCAGCACCTGAAGACTGCATAATACGACGCATGATATTAATCGCCGCATCGTGCCCATCAAATAAAGATGCGGCAGTGAGAATTCTCAACTTGTTTATTGCCTGATAAGGAACTGGATTTTCCATAGCCCAAAGATAACAAAAACCGCGCTAAACTGTTTTTTATCCCTGTTATTTTCAATGCCACTTAGAAATATATTTTGGTATCATGGATAATGCTTTTAAGATTGCTCAGTAATGATCGATTATAGGTACACATACGCCTTTGTAAATTATCCTTTATTGTAAAAGGGTTGACTGAAAAATATAGTTTTAGTGTTGTAAAAAAAGTAGGGGCTATTGATTGATTTGGGCGATGCCTGCCTTCCGCAAAGCTCCAGGACAGGCCCGGGCTATACAGGGCTTCGCTGCGCTTCGGTACTGTGGTGGCGGGCTTTCGGCAATATTAATTTCAAGCAATTGAAAGCCCGCCACCACAGTACAAACCCCTACTATCCCTATCGTTTTTTAACGATTCAAGATTTACGATTCTCGATTTACGATAGTCTATCGCGATTTGCGATTAACGATTTAGGATTTATGATCCTGAAGTTAGTTGTAGGAACTAGTTAAAGTCTAGTGTCTAGTTCAAGTGATTTATGATTAACGATTTTCGATTAATGATCCTGAATTTTATTGCAGTAACTAGTTAAAGTCTAGTGTCCAGCGTCCACTTAAAGCAACTGCACTAAGTCTAGAGTCTAGTTCAAGTGATTTATGATTAACGATTTTCGATTAATGATCCTGAATTTTATTGCAGTAACTAGTTAAACCGTAACTCCGACTAGTTTTACGTAATAGGTAAGTTAAGTTGGTCCAAG
>CAYZQX010000115.1:0-10054 GCA_964480615.1 uncultured Chitinophagales bacterium
GTATGAAAGATGTGCTTCAACTGAAAAAAAACTTTTGGATGCGTTGAACCACCAAGAGGTTTCTTGCGGAGGTAGTCCAACTCAATAATTAAATCGGTGAGTGCAGAATCGAAAGAAGGTTCTATCAATTTTAAATCGTAATGTAAAAATGTGGCTTCTGACATTTGAATTTGGTGTTTATTTGATTTAACATCTTTAAAACCAAGAATTAACGAATTGGCTATCAATTAGCCTATTTATCAACACTTTGCAAAGATACAACAAATACAGACAATTAACAAGTAGCGTTTCAACATTTGTATAACACTTGTATCACCCTTTCAATATACTTGTTTTACATTTGCAAGACAAGTTCAACACATTTCGAGAACATTTGAGCTAACATGAAACGACAAACCTTCGGATGAACAGTATGCCAGCCGCTAACATCTAGCCAACTAAGCGAAGAAGGGCCGAGTTAAGAATGCCCGGCGGAGTTATCCCTTCTGTCGGGCATTTCAGTGTCTAGTGGTAATGGTGTTATTGCCCTTGTTCGCTTAGTTGGTGTTAACTGAAACTTCGGTGTCGGGGGGGTGCCGTTTTTTGTCCTAGGGATAAAAGTAATTTTTGACTATGGCCTTCAAGATCTTTTGGTAATGCTCTTTTTAAGCTAGCCCCGCTTTTGTTATTATTTTCGTCGTATATATACTTAATTCTGAATATAATTCTCCCTATTGGTCTAAAAGCCATTTTATTATCACTGCGATTGTCGGGATTTTTATTAGGTATTCTTTTTTGCTAACATAGATCATAATAGCTAAGCTCCTATACCCATAATCACCAGCCTTCATAGTGTTATGAAGCGTAAATAAAGCTGAATAAGCTTCTGTACTTAATTCAGTACCTGATAATGGATTCGTAATAAAAAAATGTTTTTTTGATGAATCCAAAAGTTACAATATTTGTGAGTAATTTGGCTGTTTGGCTACTTGGCTTTGCCAAGTTTCAGTTCAACATCAGCTTGGCAAAAGTGGCGGTTCTGTGCTTTGTATGATAGTTTTTGCTAAATTTGAACTTTCGTGCTTCGTATGAACATTTGTGGTAAGAACGCTACCTTCGACAAGCCCGAAAACGATCGTAAATCAATTAATAGACTTACTGCAGTTGTTTCAACTAGATTCAATGTCGAAAATCGGTAATCGTAAATCGCGCAGCCACCCCAGTACCGGAGCAAATCGAGCTTGCGAAGATTCTGGCTGCCATTGAATTAATATAATCGCCAGTATAGCGAAGCCCCGTAAAATCAAGCGATAGCGCAGATTCTTGTTGCCAATGAAAAATAAAAAGTTCGCAAGTAACCCGGGCCGGAGGCATCGCCATAAACGCATTATTCAGCATTGCGATGCCTTTCGCCTATTACCCAAGGACTCAGGTATATTGATTACTCCTAGAGGCACATAAGTTGTAAAATGCTCATAAATTGCTGTATCAGATAAAAACAATGAATAATATGTGTATATATTACACAAATTATTGCAAATATTTTTCAAAAAACAGGGTTTCAAAGGTCTTATAGGGGATTTGGCATTATTTTATCCCCAAAGAATATGGATATTTGTATGCCTTTAGGCTATTAATATTCCAATTAATCCATATTTTTCAAAAACAAAAAATGTCAGCCGAAAATTACATTTTGAATGCCCACCCTGCATACATAGAATCTCTGTATCAAGATTATCAGCGCGATAAGCAAAACGCTGATCCTATATGGTCTAGGTTTTTCGAAGGGTTTGAGTTTGCACTGAATAGCGAGCGCAGCAATGGAGCTGCTGAGGGAAATGGTCATAATTCTATTTCTAAGGAGCTACAAGTATATCAACTAATACAAACGTATAGGCAAAATGCCCATCTTGTATCTAATACCAATCCAGTAAGACCGCGAAGGGATCGCAAAGCCCATTTGGGCTTGGAAGAGTTCGGCCTTACAGATGCCGATAGGTCTCTAACATTTGCCATTGGCTCGGAAGTGGGTTTGCCGAATGGCAGCTTGGCGGAAATCTTAGAGCGCTTAAAAATGGTGTATTGTAGGAGCATAGGCGTAGAGTTTTCCTATTTGCGTGATCCCAATATGCGCCGATGGCTCAAAGATAAAATAGAAAAATCACCAGCCCACGATTTTGGCTTTAGCATAGCCCAAAAAACGCAAATCCTTAAAAAGCTAAATGAAACTACGGTACTGGAAAAATTCTTAGGTACTAAGTATATGGGTGAAAAGAGATTTTCCCTGGAAGGAGGAGAGAGTACCATACCAGCGCTCGATGCGATTATCAATAAGAGTGGTGAGCTAGGGGTTGAAGAGGTTATTATTGGTATGGCTCATAGAGGTCGGCTAAATGTATTGGCCAATATTATGCACAAAACATACGACCAAATTTTCAATGAGTTTGAAGGAAGTCAGCCCAGCGGACAAACCATGGGCGATGGCGATGTGAAATACCACCTGGGCTATTCCTCCATACACGACACACCCACGGGAAAAAAAGTCAATCTAAAGCTTGTGCCTAATCCCTCCCACTTAGAAGCAGTAAATCCCGTAGTTGAGGGCTTTGCAAGGGCTAAGGCGGATGTGGTATATTCTTCAAAGTACAGCAAGATATTGCCCATACTCATACACGGGGATGCTGCTGTGGCGGGACAAGGAATCGTATATGAGGTTAGTCAAATGAGCAAACTCAAGGGATACCAAACAGGAGGAACGATACATTTCGTAATCAATAATCAAATTGGTTTTACCACTGATTTTGACGATGCGCGCAGCAGCGATTATTGTACCAGTATTGCGGCTGCCATTCAAGCGCCTGTAATACATGTGAATGGTGATGATGTGGAGGCGGTAGTATATGCCTCTGAAATCGCATCGGAGTGGAGGGAAAAATTTGGAACCGATATATTTATCGATATGGTGTGCTACCGCCGTCATGGACACAATGAGTCGGATGATCCCAAGTTTACTCAGCCACAATTGTATGCCCTTATCGAAAAACACGCCAATCCAAGAGATTTATACATCGAAATCTTAACCAAGCGTGGCGATATAGAGGCTGAGCTAGCCAAGCAGATGAATGAGGCGTTCTGGGGTGAACTACAGGATAGGCTAGACCTCGTAAAACAAAAACAGATACCCTACACCTATCAAGAGCCGGAACTTGCCTGGAAGGCCTTAAGAGATGCCACCAGCGAGGATTTTAAATCATCGCCTGATACAGGGATCAGCAAGGACACCATCGCCACAATTGTAAAAGGATTGATACAAGTCCCTGAAGGTTTTACACCCTTGCGCAAAGTCCAAAAAATGTTAGAAGAACGCCGTCAACTGATGCGCACGGAAGGGCTTATAGACTGGGCAGCAGCGGAACTAATAGCTTATGGCTCAATCGTGCTAGAAGGTAAAAATGTGCGTATGAGTGGTCAAGATGTAAAAAGAGGGACATTCTCGCACCGCCATGCCTGTCTATATGATGAAAACACCGGTGCTGAATACAATCGTCTCAATAACCTTTCTGAAAATCAAGGGAAGTTTTTGATTTATAATTCATTGCTCTCGGAATTTGGTGTTTTGGGATTTGAGTTCGGTTATTCATTAGCCTCCCCGGACCACCTTGTCGTGTGGGAAGCACAGTTTGGTGATTTTACCAATGGAGCACAAACGATTATTGACCAGTTTATCTCGTCGAGTGAGAGCAAGTGGCGGAGAATGAGCGGCATCACCTTATTATTGCCACACGGCTATGAGGGACAAGGACCCGAGCACAGTAGTGCCAAGCTGGAAAGATTTTTACAGATGTGTGCGGAGAATAATATGACCGTGGCTAATATCACATCGCCTGCTAATTTCTTTCACGCCTTAAGAAGACAATTGGTTCGTCCATTCCGAAAGCCATTGATCATTATGTCGCCTAAGTCATTATTGAGACATCCCGCTTGTATATCGCCTATTGATGAGATTACCACAGGCGGTTTCAAGGAGCTTATAGAGGATGAAAATATATTAGCAGCTACTAAGGTGAATAGAGTGTTGTTCTGCAGTGGCAAAATATATTATGATCTATTAGCTTATAAGGAAAAAGAAAAGCGCAAAGATGTAGCAATCGTAAGATTAGAGCAGTTATATCCATTTCCAGCAAGTCAAGTTGATGCCATCTTCAATAAGTTTAAGAAAGCCCAATTTTTTTGGGTGCAAGAGGAACCTGCGAATATGGGAGCTTGGTATTTCATACTCAATGCATTGCGCAAGCGCGACATAGAACTCATCAGCCGCAAGGCTAGTGCCTCCCCAGCCACAGGATTTAAAAAAGTGCATAGCAAGGAGCAAGATGAAATAATCGATAAAGCATTCAATCACAATATGTAATTGAACCGCATTCAATTTAATATTTTCACACATTAAAAAACAAAAAGATCATTTATGATTATCGAAATAAAAGTACCTGCCATAGGCGAATCCGTAACCGAAGTTACCTTATCGGCTTGGTTAGTGAAAGAAGGGGATTATGTGCTAATGGATCAGCCTATATGTGAGCTAGAATCCGACAAAGCTACAATGGAATTGCCCGCCGAAAAATCAGGAAAAATCCACCTCATAGCCACTAAGGATAGCGACCTCAAAATAGGTGAATTGTTATGCACTCTCGATACTTCAGCTACTGCTGAAAACAGTGTAACCCCAGCAACACCTATTGCGCCCAAGCAAGAGATGGCACCTGAAAAAGGCAAGACGGATGCAAACCCAAAAGTGGAGAATACTACCGCACCAACTTACTCAGCTAGTCATCCCTCACCTGCTGCCGATAAAATCCTCCGAGAAAAAGGAATCCCTGCGAATGAGGTAAAAGCTACTGGTGTGGAAGGAAGAATTACTAAGGAAGACGCCCTAAAGGCATCGAAAACCGAGCCTGCTGTGAACCCTAACTCAAGTAAGGAGGTAGCGAGTTCCAGTACTGGGTTGACTAATAGCGCTGGGAACAATAGAAATACGCGTAGGGAAAAAATGAGTCGCTTGCGCCGTACCATCGCCGCACATCTTGTACACGCCAAGAACGATACCGCCATGCTCACTACTTTCAATGAGGTTGACCTCACCGAAATTATGGCCATCAGGGCGAAGTTCAAAGATAGCTTTAAGGAAAAACACGGCGTAGGTCTAGGATTCATGTCATTTTTTGCCAAGGCCTGTAGCCAGGCACTCATCGAAATTCCAGCTGTCAATGCGAAGTTAGATATGGAGGATATCGTCTATCACGATTTTGTGGATATGTCCGTAGCAGTGTCCACACCACGTGGATTGGTAACACCCATTATCCGCAATGTAGAGACTATGAACCTAATACAGTTAGAAAAAGCTGTGATGGAGTTAGCAGTCAAGGGGCGAGATAATAAACTCACTATGGATGATCTCGATGGAGGCACATTTACAATCAGCAATGGGGGTGTTTTTGGTTCACTACTTTCCACCCCAATAATCAATGCCCCGCAAACTGCGATTCTTGGTATGCATAAAATTCAAGAACGTGCGATGGTCATTAATGGAGAGATAAAGGCCCGACCTATGATGTACCTGGCCTTGAGTTATGACCACCGTATCATAGATGGCAAAGAGGCAGTAACTTTTCTTGTTAGAGTTAAGGAATTGCTTGAAGACCCTATTCGCATGATGGTAGGCATGTAATACTTTAGTGCTTGCTACATAACTCATAGGTATGCGATTATGGCGATGCCTGCGGCCCAGGTTACTTGCAACTTTATTTTAGCCATAGGTAGCAAGAATCTGCGCTTGCGCTTGATATACTTCGATCCTTATCGCGAATACAGCATAGCAATCTAATCACAGATGTAAATCGGCCTATTAAGCTGAGCAATATACAAATGGCCCAAAGGTGAATCAACATCAAATAAAAAAAGCTAGGCTCGGGGGATGACTCGAGCCTAGCTTTTGTACTATAGCTTAATTAAAATATTTTGATGACTATTATAAAAATAAGGATGAGTAATTAAGTTTGTGATATATCAATGCTTTTTTATTTCCATTATTATAATTAGGACTTGCTACATAGCTTATAAATATGCGATTATGGCGATGCCTATGGCCCAGGCTCTTCGCTTATACTCCTCGCTCCTGCGTCGCTGTGGGGTAACCGCTTCGATCCTTATCGCAAATACAACTTGAAGTAGCACTATATAAGAGATCACATTGCATTTATTTGACGCAAGCTTTTTTACGGAAACCCATAAAATTGTGTGAATATTCTATGTGCATATAATGACTAGAACCTAATAAAAAATCCCAGTGTTATTTAGCAAGCCCTAATTGTTGAGCCGTCAATGCTTAAAGAGCGAAATAAAAAAAGCCGAGTTCCGCTTGGGGGTGCAGAACCCACCAATTCAATATTCGGGGAATATTTTAACACTTAGATCTGTTGTTAGCGCACATAAAAAGACAATATCCTTAATGAGATTTTGCAAGTAATACCTGATAGGATATAGCTAATTAAATTTATAGTGAGAGGTGGATTAGTTGAAATTCAAAACCATCGTAAAACTTGAATAAAACCCAGAAAAACAATAATTCCAAAGATCGGTTAGGAGGGATATTGATCCCAGAAATAATTAAAATCAAAAACCAAAATTGTTTCGTTTTGGATAATCTAATTACAACATTGCAAAGGTATTAGTAAGTTTTACCAAGAAATAGCGAAGAAATACCTGAATAGAAAAATCAAGTATAACTACCTGATTTGCGCGCTTAAATACCTGTTTGTCGCCAATAAAGAGGAAGCTGTTAAAGTTGAGTAGTCAAAAAACCGAAAATGTCGTTAAATTTGGTTATTCATTATTAAATCCTCCCAAACATGTCCAGAACCCCATTATCCCAAAATGTAAGCATTGCGGATGCTGCTAGAATGAAAAATTCATTCCTAACTGCTAAAACTCATAATAATTGGATTGCCAATATTCTTAGAGGCAATCAAGTAGTGGCAACTGTCAATGTGTTAGATGAACTCAAGATGGTAAATTCTTTCAGGTTTGAATCATCGGACCTTAAAGAGCTTTCTAGCCTTACAGGTGTTAAAGCCCTCCGATTTGCATTCGGGGTACATAACGCCGAAGATCATGATAAGGTAAATGGTGATGAACCCTATCTCACCTTAGTAGTTGAGGCTTTAGATGAAGCTGGTGTGGTAAAGGGCACTAAAGATTATTCAACCCCTTGTCCACCGTATTGTTAATAAATTGTTCTTTGAAATAAAAAAGGCAATATCATTTATTTTTCTTACTGAAATCTACAATTATATTGATCCCTAGTAAGCAGTTAAATACTAAAGGATATAATTGTTTTATAGGGTGACGATTTTGCTCGACCACCCAGCCTAATGAAAAATATTGAGTCGATTGTTGAGCAAACTAGGATTTGAATAATAATGCTCTATTGATAATTCAATAGGATAATTTTCAATTATTATAAATTCTCTCTTAGCTCTTATATGTAGTTTTCCTAATTATTGCATAACCCACTGTATTTCAAAATAGCAAAGTCATTAGGATAAATAGGCTATACAGGAATAGAAAAGTATTACTTCATTATAGTAAAGTACCGCCGTATTCTCCTCAAGCTTGAATGGATAATTTGAGCAAAGAATGACAAGATTTTTCTGCATAGCTAAAAAAAATTAATTTTGTGATGATTACGAGGAATGACATTTGAAGGATTTATATACATAAGTAGATATTTTAGTTTGCTTGTATTGTTGCCCATAGGATTGGGAATATATTATTATGGTATTTTGAGATTGCCTATTCGTATTATTTTTTTCTTTTGTTGTGTATGTTTATTAATGGAGTTTTATGCTAACTATACTTCATTAATGAAAAAACAAAATTTAATAGGCTTTAATTTGTATTCCATTATCGAGTTTGTTTTTTATGCGGTCTATTTTAACAAGTTGAGACCTGATTGTATTACGAATTTTGTGCGGAATGTATCTATATTTTTTATTATCATATTATTTGCCTGTTTTGGTGAGTCCACGACTGGATTTAGTAGTCTAATTAAAGCGATAGAATGTCTTGTAATAATAGGTTTTTGTTTATATGTGTTATACAAGATGATTGATGAATTAAAAGTACCACAAATAGAAACAGATCCCAATTTTTGGGTTCTGTCAGGTATTTTAATTTATTTTTCATCTAGTTTTTTTGTATTTTTGTTGAGCAATATATCATTGAAAAACGATCAGATTGCATTGATTTATATATGGGTATCACATTCGGTTTTTAACGCAATAAAATATTTAATTTACGGACGAGCAATATGGCTGGAGAAGAAGATATCGTAATCCTTTTTATAATTGGCACCCTTGCTATGACCATATTGGCATCAGGGTTAATATTGTTTGTCTTAAATTATAAAAAGAAGATGTTGCAGCAAGAACTCGAAAAACAGCAGATAACCTCCGAACATCAAGTAGCACTCATCGCAAGTAATATTTCAGGACAAGAAAAAGAAAGAGAAAGAGTATCGCAAGAAATACATGACAGCTTAGGGGGTACGCTGTCAGCACTAAAATTTGGATTGAAGGAGATAGAAAATAAAGATGCGATTAATGGAGAGCGGGAGAAAATTAAAAATCTAGTAAAAATTACCGATCAGAGTATTCAAGAAACACGAAGACTCACAAAGGGATTATCCGTATATAATCTTGAAAAATTCGGCCTTTATTCAGCTATTAATTCTCTTGCTGAGGAACTGAGTGCTGCCACTAATATTGCCATATCGCTGGATTCCAACTTGGACAATACACGATTCAATATAGAGCTTGAAAAACATACATATAGAATCATTCAAGAACTTACGAATAACGCTATTAAGCACGCTGTGTGTAGTAAAATAGAAATTGTATTGTACAGTATGAATAACTACTTGCAAATAATTGTATCGGATGATGGAGTGGGCTTTGAACATACTAAAGGACCAAAGGATGAGCTCGTATCTAGTGGGTTAGGGCTTAATAATATAAAAAGCAGGGTCGGTCTTTTAGATGGAAAATTGTCAATTGAATCACAGCCCAATGAAGGCTCTCAAATATTAATAAAATTGCCTGTAGGCCAATAAGCTAAATGGAAAACAAAATAAAGATTGTTATCGCCGATGATCATAGGCTATTTAGAAAAGGCTTAAGATCACTACTGGAAAAAGATCCGAATATCGAAGTTGTAGGTGAAGCCGAGGATGGAGCCATATTGATGAACATGCTAGAAAAGCTGTTAGTAAATATTGTGTTGCTAGACATCAAAATGCCAAATTTAGATGGAGAAGAATCCACTAGATTAATAAAGGAAAAATTCCCACATATAAAGATTATAATTCTCTCCATGTATTCGGACAGTAGCTATGTATATCATTTGGTTAAGAACGGTGCGAATTCCTATCTCCTAAAAGATGCGCAGCCGGAGGAAGTCATTGAAGCTATCTATAAAGTGGATAAGGATGGCTTGTTCTTTAATTCTATGGTGAATCGCGTATTAGTGGAAGGGTTGAAAACGAATCCAAAATCACTCTTGAAACCCAGTGATAGTATTCACCTAACGGATAGAGAAAAAGAAGTATTAGGATATATATGCAACCAAAAAACAAATCAAGAGATTGCAAGTATGTTATACCTAAGCGTAAGAACAGTAGAAGGTCATCGCAATAATTTACTGCTAAAGTTTGGTGTTAAAAATACTGCTGGTTTGGTCAAGGAAGCATTGAAACGAAATATGATTAATTAGAACTTGTTTAATAGCTAATTAATCCTTCAATCTAATCTTGGAATTAAATATATACTTTGATAAAAAATAATGCCTAACAGTGCGAATAAATGAAGAATTATTTACAATAAAAAAATCAATCATCGAAACTGGGTTATGGTTATAAATGTTAATGGATGCTAGACTTAGCACAGTTGTTTTAACTAGACTCAGGATACTGGACACTGGATAAAGGACACTAGACTCAGAGCAGTTTTTGAATCAAACATCA
>CAYZQX010000116.1:0-9995 GCA_964480615.1 uncultured Chitinophagales bacterium
GATTCGTCGCTACCCGCTCTATATTGTCGATCTTGATCGCCCCTCGCTCTTGTCTGACCCGCGCACCGCAGAGGAATTCGAGCGGCGATCGTCATCGGAGGGCTCCTCGCAAGATCTGCTGTACGTATCGTTTGCCCGTTGGCAGAAGGAGCACGACACCATTCATTTTATAAAAGAAGGACGCACACAATATGTACACTAGAAGAAGATTTTTATCGAGTAGTGCGCAAGGATTAGCATTACTAGGCAGTGGGGCTTTGTCACTCGAGTGTTTTAGTGCACCGCGAGAACGCACCATGATCACCATCCTGCATACCAATGATACCCATAGTCGCATAGATCCATTCCCTATGGATGGTGGCAAGTTTCAAGGAATGGGTGGTGTAGCTAAGCGCGCAGCACTCATTGAAAATATAAAGAAACAAGTAGATCATGTACTATTGTTAGATTGCGGTGACATATTACAAGGGACGCCTTATTTTAATTACTACAACGGGGAGGTAGAAATATTGGCGATGAATGAAATGAATTACGATGTGGCCACCATCGGCAATCATGATTTTGATGCTGGTATCGAGCGCTTAGGCGCGCTGAAAGATATGGCAAATTTTCAAATTATCAATGCAAATTATGATTTTAATGATACGCCATTAGAAAAAAAAATTAATCCATATACAATTATTCAAAAAGAAGATATTAAAATAGGGATATTTGGTTTGGGTATCGAACTCAAGGGCCTAGTCCCCGATAAGTTATTTGGGGCAACCAAATATCTCGATCCGATAAAAATAGCTAATGATACAGCGGCTACACTCAAAGACGAACACAAATGTTCATTGATCATTTGTTTATCACACTTGGGATATAAGTATGAGAATCAAACAGTTTCAGATATTGTGTTAGCAAACAATACAGAGCATATTGATATAATTTTAGGCGGACATACACACACATTTATGTCAAAACCTGATATTGTAAAAAATTTGAGATTACAAAATGTTATTATCCACCAAGTAGGTTGGGGCGGAATACTGTTAGGCAGAATAGACGTGCAAATAAGCGGAGATAGAAGACATAAATACGTAGATGTAAAAAATATTTACGTAAATTATTAAAAAGTTAAGAATTTATTTTGTTAATAACTTTTTTTTATCCACTTTTGCACCGTGAGATTAGAATGAAGAAAAATTAGATTGATAAATCCCAAAAAACCAATCGTCGCCAAGTAAAAATGTCTAAAACTGTAGAAATAGTTTGGAGTAGTTGTTTAAAGATAATTCAAGACAATGTGAACCCCCAAAGTTTCCGAACTTGGTTTGAACCCATCAAACCTGTAAAGTTGGAAAATGGTGTTATTACAATACAAGTTCCGAGTCAATTTTTTTATGAATGGCTTGAAGAACATTATGTATCGCTCCTGAGTAAAACGATAAAACGCGAATTAGGAAATAATGCAAGATTGGAGTATCGTATAGTAGTAGAGAATAGTTCCAAGTCTGCTAACCCATATACCATCAATGTACCCACCAAAGACCCAAAGTTAATGAATCCAGCGGCTAATGTATTGCCTCAGGCTACAGTAGCGCCGCCAGTTAGGAATCCATTTATTCTTCCTGGATTAAAAAAAGTGAACGTAGATTCACAATTAAATCCAGCTTATGTATTTGACAATTTTATCGAAGGTGACTGCAATCAACTAGCGCGTTCCGCTGGTGTGGCAGTGTCAAATCGACCAGGAGGAACGGCGTTTAATCCGCTTGTTTTTTATGGTGGCGTAGGACTAGGCAAAACCCACTTATTACAAGCTATAGGCAATCATATAAAAAGCAATTTCCCATCTAAGAGCATTATATATGTAACCTCTGAAAAATTTACCAATCAATTCATTGAAGCCGTAAAAAACTCAACAACACACGACTTTCTTCATTTTTATCAATTGATGGATGTGTTGTTAGTGGATGACATACAGTTTTTTGCCACTAAAGATCGCACACAAGATATTTTCTTTCATATATTCAACCACTTACACCAAAGTGGTAAGCAAATAGTCCTAACGAGCGATAAAGCTCCTAGAGAGTTAGAAGGTATGGAGGAACGACTCCTATCGAGATTTAAGTGGGGACTTACTGCGGATCTTACAGTGCCCGACTTTGAAACAAGGATGGCGATATTGCAAAAGAAAATGTATGCCGAAGGCATTGAACTGCCACATGATGTAGTCGAATATGTAGCATATAATATTAATACCAATGTGAGAGAACTAGAAGGCGCTTTGATCTCCTTACTGGCTCAAGCATCCCTCAATCACAAAGAAATTGATATTGTATTAGCTAAAAAAATCGTAAAGAATTTCGTCAACAATATTGCGCGTGATATATCAATCGAATTTATTCAAAAAGTCGTTTGCGAATTTTATCACACTGATATTGATACGATTAAAAGCCAAACAAGAAAGAGAGAAGTTGTGCAAGCGAGACAAGTATCCATGTTCTTTGCAAAACAATTTACTGAAAACTCCTTGAAAATTATAGGAAAAAGTTTCGGAAACCGCGATCACAGTACGGTGATCCATTCTTGTCAGGCCGTCCAAAATTTATTAGATATTGATGAAGCCTTTCAAAAAGAAATTCAAGACATTGAAAAGCAAATTAAGTTGAGTTTATAATCGTCAAGCCTCTGACTATTATTGAAGCCCTTTTTTCAACCTAAGTTGAGGAAGGGTTTTTTTTTGGAATCTACTATCAGAAGGTACCGAACTCCCAGCCCTTGGATTTGCAATAAGCGACTAATAGAGGCAAGTTGTGCTTTAATTTTTCAGCGCATATTGTTTTATCGTGATATACAATGAGGCTTCCAGGTCTTATGTTTTTTCGCACATTGTCCCAAGATGCTTCAGCCGTTACCTGACTATGAAAATCCCAGCTCAATATGTCCCAAAGCACAATTTTATACTTTGTCTTCAATGTTTGGTACTGCCTCCAAGTGAGCTTGCCATAAGGTGGGCGAAAATAGTTATTGTTGTATCGCTCCGCACCTAATTCCACATTAGCTATGTATTCTTTGCTGGGTGTTTTCCATCCATTAGGATGTGAATAACTGTGATTAGAAGCAATATGCCCTTCCTTAATGATGCGTTCAAAGATTAAGGGGTGAGCAGCAACATGCTTTCCTATACAAAAAAAATGTGCCTTAATATTATGTAAAGCTAGAAAGTCCAAAACCCATTCAGTAATTTCTTCCTGTGGGCCGTCATCAAAACTAAGAAAAATTTTATTGTTATTGCCTTCCCAAATGATAGATGGAAAAAGCTTTTTTAAGAAAAAAGGTGTCTTGGTGAAAAATAACATAATTACCTAGTAGCGCTGAATGATAACTACCTAGTAGCATCACCAAAAGCCTAGCAAAACTAATAAAAAAAATTTATTAATAAATAGGGCTTGCTAAATAACTCATAAGTTTGCTATTATGGCGATGCCTGCGGCCCAGGCTGCTCCAGGCTTCACTTCGTTTCGGTCTTATTCACTGACTCCTTTATAATTTCTATATATAAATTACTGATAATAGCAACACAACTTACCTAAGACATCAGTAGTAGGAGTCAGTAAATAAGACTAAACCATTGCGCATCCCTATCGCGAATACAACTTGAAAGAGCACTGTGTAAGCGAAGACATTTCTTATGTATGATGCAGGCTTTTTTTCGGAAACCCATAAAATTATGCGAATATCCATTGCACTAATAATAGCTAAAACCTATAACAACAATAGATTTCAGGGTTATTTAGCAAGCCCTAAATAGAGCTTAAAAATCCATTTTTCAGAGTCCAATATTCCCTAACTAACCTCAAGAAGTAAATTTAAAATTTCCCTGCTCTTAATAAACTGAAGCAGGACAATTTCATCAATTATTATTAGACTGATTTAGTCGAAAGGAACATAAAGATTCACTGCTGTATTTTAAAATAAAATATCAATTAATGAATAATAATGTATGTTTATATTGGTTGAAAAAATGATTTAGCCTATTTTCTGTGGAGTACGATAGGTATAGCTGGGCAATATTTTTGGTTAATTAAAAAATAGAATTAGATTTGTACCCTTAAACAAAGCTAATAATTAAAGATAATGGCTAATATTTGGATTAAAAAACCCATTAGTGCCTTGCTAAAGGATTCTTCCGAAGGGCATAACGAATTAAAAAGAACACTAACTGCAAGTTCCTTAGTTGCATTAGGGATAGGTGCCATTATTGGTGCTGGACTTTTTGTAAGAACTGCAGCAGCAATAGCTGATCATTCGGGCCCATCAGTAACATTGGGTTTTATTGTTGCTGCGATAGGCTGTGCACTAGCCGGATTGTGTTATGCTGAGTTATCTTCATCTATTCCTATAGCAGGAAGTGCTTATACCTATTCCTATGCAACTTTAGGCGAATTTTTAGCTTGGATTATTGGTTGGGACTTAATACTAGAATATGCAGTTGGAGCAGCTACAGTGGGAATAGCTTGGAGCGAATACCTCAACAACTTACTTACCAATGTGCTGGGCCTCTCCCCTATTCCTTATGCGCTATGTCATTCACCATTTCAACATTCATTGACAGGCGAATATGGGATTATAAATGTTCCTGCACTGTTCATAATTTTAGTCCTTAGTTTATTGCTTATTAAGGGTACACAAGAATCAGCTTGGATCAACAATATTATTGTTATTATTAAAGTATCGATTGTATGTATGATCATTGCATTGGGATGGGGATTTATTAACCCTGTAAATCATGCGGTTTATATTCCATCACCTAGCACTTATACTGATCATCAGGGCGTATCACATGCATTTGGTGGTATTATGGGCATACTAGGAGCAGCAGGGGTTGTATTCTTTGCTTTTATAGGCTTTGATGCTGTAAGTACTGCAGCACAGGAAGCAAAGAACCCAAAACGCGACATGCCTATAGGCATCTTAGGATCCTTAGTTATATGCACTGTACTCTATGTACTTTTTGCGCACGTGCTTTCAGGGGTTGCAACAATTGAAGATTTTAGAGGCGAAGGACGCGAAGCGTCAGTCGCATTTGCGATATCTAAGTATATGCCTGGCTATGAGTGGTTAGCACAGCTGGTTACCATTGCGATCTTAGCTGGATTTTCGAGTGTTATCTTAGTGATGCTACTAGGTCAATCAAGGGTATTTTATTCTATGAGCAAAGATGGATTGTTGCCTAAGGTGTTTTCCGAATTACATCCTAAATTTCAAACGCCTTACAAGTGTAATTTAATCATATTTGTACTAGTAGGACTTTTTGCTGCATTTGTACCTGGCGATGTGGTGGGTAATATGACATCCATAGGCACGTTATTTGCTTTTATTCTGGTATGTGCAGGGGTAATTATTCTTAGAAAAACAGATCCAGATCTACCGAGACAATTCAAGACACCACTCGTTCCATTTGTTCCAATATTAGGAATACTCGTTTGCTTAGCGATGATCTTTGGTCTTGGATGGGTCAACTGGCTCCGATTGATTTTATGGCTTGTGATCGGTATAATCATCTATTTCAGTTACAGCGTAAAACATAGCAAGATTCAGCAAAAATAAATAGGAATCCAGATAAAATAAAAATTTAAACTATGGTGGCGAAAGTGGTATATTTTTGCAACTAATTTAATATTTGAACTATTTAGGATGACAAATAATTTAAGTGGCACTCATGGCACTCATAATAAAGTGACCATTGGAACCCTATTAATTGCATTGGGGATTATATATGGCGATATAGGAACAAGTCCATTGTATGTACTCAAAGCCTTAATTAATGATAGAGCAATATCTGAAGATTTAATCTATGGCGGTATATCCTTAATATTTTGGACCTTAGTAGCACAAACAAGTATAAAGTATATCTACCTTACATTACAAGCTGACAACCAAGGCGAAGGTGGTATTTTCTCCCTATATGCCCTCGTAAGACGATATGGTAAGAATCTTGTATATCCAACTATCTTAGGCGCAGCTGCTCTACTTGCTGATGGTATGATAACACCACCTATCAGTATATCCTCAGCCATTGAAGGGCTCACTTCGATTCCATTACTTTCTCATATTCCTACCGTACCTATTGTAGTGGCGATTATCTCATTGCTCTTCTTTATGCAGCGATATGGAACGCAAAAAGTAGGGGTATTTTTTGGACCATTTATGGTTGTATGGTTTTCCATGATATTCGTTCTTGGTTTTTTACAAATTATTCATCATCCGAATATCATCCTAGCATTAAACCCAATCTATGGCTATAATTTATTAGTGAATTATCCACAGGGATTTTGGTTATTAGGCGCAGTATTTTTATGTACTACGGGTGCTGAAGCGCTGTATAGTGATCTAGGACATTGTGGAATCAAAAATATACGCATTACTTGGATATTTGTAAAGACCTGCCTACTTGCCAACTACCTTGGTCAAGCAGCTTGGTTAATGAATGAGGGTGGCACAGCACTCAATGGCAGAAATCCATTCTTTGAAATTATGCCACAATGGTTTTTAATTCCTGGAATCATGGTGGCTACTACAGCGGCGATTATCGCTTCTCAAGCACTAATCTCAGGTAGCTACACCTTGATCAATGAAGCCATCAACTTAAACTTTTGGCCTAGAGTATCGGTAAGACAACCATCGGATAGCAAAGGACAAATATTTATTCCAAGCATTAATACCATACTTTGGATAGGATGTATATTGATCACATTGTATTTCCAATCATCAGAACACATGGAAGCCGCTTATGGCTTAGCCATTACGATTGCCATGATGATGACGACTTACCTTTTAGGGTTTTTCCTATTGTATAAGCTGAAAGTCAATAAAATTTTAACAGCATTTATTTTGGCATTTTTTGCAATGATTGAAATAGCATTTTTTATCGCCAATATTAAAAAATTCCCTGAAGGTGGTTTTGTGACATTAATAATATCTGCTATTTTCATCGCAATTATGTGGTGTATTTATAAAGGACGAAAAATAACCAATCGATTCACCAAATTCACCGATCTAGATAAGCATACCCAATTAATAACAGAGTTGAGTCAAGATATTGCAGTTCCTAAATTTTCAACTCACCTCATCTATCTTACCAAGGCAAACTATGGCCATCAGATCGAAGAAAAAATTGTAAATTCTATCTTAGCAAAAAAACCTAAACGCGCTAATGTGTATTGGTTCTTACATATCCACAGGACGGAGGAACCCTTTACATTAGCCTATTCAGTTGATGAACTTGTAGATGATACAATTATTAAAGTCAATCTCGATATCGGTTTTAGGATCGCTCCAAAATGCGAATTGTATTTCAAAAAAATTGTGCAGGAGCTGGTTGCTAAAAAAGAACTCAATCTGCATATAAGACCTGATGGTAGTACGAAGTACAACTCCGAACCCGATTTCAAATTTATCGTTATTGAGAAATTTCTCTCTGTTGAAAATGAGTTTGCATTTAGCGAAGGTATTATCCTGAATGCCTACTTTTTTATGAAAAACTTGGGTCAGAGTGATGAAGCTGCATTTGGTCTTGATCGATCTGATGTAGAGACTGAACTCATCCCCATAGGCTATCAAAATGTTGAAAACCTTTCCTTGGTTAGAAAATAATATCCTAGCAGTTCCTAATTCGCTTTCTTAATTGATCACTTGGCTTTGCCATACAGATAATTTTAAGAATGTTAAGGCTTGTTGGTTTTGCTTCTAACTATCGAATAATTTTTAGGTTTGATCGGCAAAAATTGATACGGCTAATAGAGAAAAATTACTCCTGCTGAGCATTACCAAATAGTTAAAATCATTAATTCAATATACAGATAAATAAACTGTAAATGCCTAATAATTAGGTATATGAATATACTTCAAAGGGCAGGCTAATAAAGTTTGTATTTGCGTATCCTAAGTGGCTGTATTCGCGATAGGGATCATAAGGGTTTAGTACAGGTTCTTGTTGCCAATAGAAAATATTATTATGTTCGCAAATAACCCGGGCCGTAGGCATCGCCAAGATCGAATTGCATTGAGTTATTGAGCTAGTGCTTATTGTAATTCTTAGGGAAATAGGTACAGCATTATAAACGAATTTCTTTTAGCGCAATTTGCTTACCTTTGCACTTCAAAAATTACAATGATCGTACGTACAAGATATGCCCCTAGTCCTACGGGGTTTCAACATATTGGAGGCATAAGAACTGCCCTTTATTGCTATTTATTTGCAAAGAAAAACAATGGCACCTTTATCCTGAGGATTGAAGATACCGATCAAGGACGCCTGGTTCCCGAAGCTGAACAATACATTATTGATGCCTTAGCTTGGGCAGGTATTCAGTGCGATGAAGGGGTGCATGTAGGTGGTCCCTATGCACCTTATAGACAGAGTGATCGCAAAGAAATATACAAAGAATATGTTCAGCAATTGATTGACAATGGCCATGCCTATTATTCCTTTGATACCCCTGAAGAATTAGATGCCATGCGCGCCAGTGAACACCAGACCTATAGCAGTGCGACAAGACTTAAGATGCGCAATTCTCTAACGATGGAGCCTTCCGAATTAGCTGAAAGCTTGTTAAAATTGCCTTTTGTGGTTAGAATAAAAATTCCCGCTGATCAAACCATCGTGGTCAATGATCTTATAAGAGGCGAAGTAGTGGTAAGTACCAATGAAATGGATGACAAGGTATTGCTCAAAGCTGATGGTATGCCGACCTATCACCTCGCCAATGTAGTTGACGATCGCTTGATGAAAATAACCCATGTAATTCGTGGGGAAGAATGGCTGCCCTCCACTCCACTTCATGTATTTCTCTACCGCTGTTTTGGATGGGAGGCCGAGATGCCAAAATTCTCCCATCTCTCACTCTTGCTCAAGCCCGAAGGAAATGGCAAGCTGAGTAAGCGCGATGGTGATAAGCTCGGATTTCCTGTATTTCCCCTCGCTTGGAAAACCAAGGAGGATTCCAGTAATGGTTATCGCGAAATGGGATTTATTCCAGAAGCATTTATCAATATGCTCGCACTACTGGGTTGGAATTCGGGCACTGAACAAGAGCTTTTTACAATGGATGAGCTGATAGCAAGTTTTAGTTTGGAAAGGATCATCCCATCAGGGGCCAAGTTTGATTTTGAAAAGGCAAAATGGTTCAACCAGCAATACATCAAGGCGATGAGCGATGGTGAGCTTGTGTCAGCAGTAAAACCTTTCTATGACGCCAATCTCAATGGGCCTATCCCCAGCGATGACTCCCTCCTAGCACTTGCACCACTCCTCAAGGAAAGGATGGTTCTCCTTCCTGATTTCTGGGAACAGTCCACTTATTTTTTCAAGGATCCAACACATTTCGATTTTGAAGCTGTTCGCAAAAAATGGAATATGGACATTGCAGAAAAATTTATGGGCATTGCTTCAGCATTTGATCAGTTCCCCAGTTATACCGAGGCTGAGCTCGACCAAGCCCTAAAAGCCTATTTGGAAGTAATTGGCATTAAAGCAGGTGACGTGCTGTTGCCACTGCGTATCATGCTTACAGGTGCTAAGGGAGGACCCAATGTTCTTGCCATAGCAGCTTTTATAGGCAGTGAAGCCACGGTAAGAAGAATAAAAAATGCAGTAGAGCAGTTTAATGCGATGGTTTAAGAAAAAATAGTGGGAAACCAAAAATAGCGGTGTAAGTTGTAGGCCTTATAGGATAAAAAAAAGTATCGGTTTAATCAATGCACTTTTTTTTATGGCGATACCTCCGGTCCGGGCTATGCGGGGCTTTCTGATTTTATTAGTTTTTTAAAGGCCATCAGAATCTTCGCAAGCTCGATTTGCTGTCGCTCCGGTGCTGTGGTGGCGGGCCTTTCGGCTTTATTAATTCCAAGCTATTGAAAGCCCACCACCACAGCACAAACCCCTCCTATCCTACCGTGTACACAGATCTTTTTATTTTTGCAGATGATAACGTATGAACTTCATT
>CAYZQX010000117.1:0-9994 GCA_964480615.1 uncultured Chitinophagales bacterium
TTTTTTTGGGGGGGGACTTTCCTATCACGAATACAACTTGAAGGAACAATGTATATGAGATGACATTATATATTTATGCTGCAAGCTGTTTACTAAAAAGCAGAAATTATTGTGCAATTCCTACGTGCTTACAAATTCTGAAAACTATAAACTAAAATATTACATAGTTATTGAACAAGACCTATTTTCACCTTGAATTTATGTAACCAGCACATCTTTTTCGTCTTCGACAATTTGGAAAAATGAGCATCAACTGAATGAATCTCTTGAGGATAATATACTATATAATAATTTTCAAATCTAAAACCCTCCTAGTGAAAATAATAAGACAAGGCATCAACTTAGGCTAGCCAATACAGCCCTTATCCCTTGTGCGGTCCCATACACAATTAAAAAATGATCGCCCCCTTCCTTTATCTTATATTTTTTCACTATCTCTTCATTTTTCATAGGCGCATTTTTTATCACAATATTAGCACTAACAATAAAATGATTTTTCAACACCATTTTCAACTCCTTAAATGGAAAATCTACTAGCACCAAAAGGCTATGCCCCATAAATTCACCAATAAGGTATTCACTGGTATATATATATGTCGTAGGTGCTACAAGCTTTATGTTGTAGTAATCGGCTATACCAATATAATCGCCTGATTTCATTAATGCTGGAGCTGGCAAATAAACATATTTTTCTATGTTATTGTTACCCATCCCATTACTCCCTTGCATAGCAATACTTGCATCTAGATTAGGACGACTAAAATCATCGATGCGCTTCTTACTTGGAAATTGCAAGTCTATAGAAGTCTTATCAATATCTTTGCAGGTTAATGAGATCGGATAATTTAATTTACTGATATTAAAGTCCATCACAAAGAGTAACTCCCTCACTTCTTGTTTCCACTGCACAATGTATATATGAGAAACATATTCTAACAAGTTGACAGTATGGTGTATATCCATCATAGGTGAAGTCTTCAGCCACAGTGTATAAGTATGCTCCCTTATGTGGGGCATTAATTGCACGACATTGGGCTCACACAATTCTAAATTTATCAATCGATTATTAGCATCATCTCTTCTCGAAGGATCAATGTATATAGCGTCATACTTAATATCTTGTTGCTGTGTGATAAAATTGTTCAATGTGGTGTTGTGCACTAGGATATTGTGCGTACCCAATACTGCACAGTTATGTCGCATTAATTCCGCCAGCCAAGGGTCGGGTTCAAGACAGTCAATGATGGCTTTAGGGTTAGCCATTGCTATCGCCATTGCATCAATACCCATTCCACCACTGCCATCGAGTATTCTATTTCCTTTGATCATTGATGCTTTATAATTCGCTGCTGGCTCCGATGATGCTTGTTCTATGGAAGTAGTCGAAGGATATATCAAACCAGGGGTATTAAACCATGTGGGCAGCTTGTTTTTTGCTTTTTTACGACCTTGTATTTGTGCTGCTATTTCTGTTTTATAAGGGTGATTTTTTAGCGGCCCTAACAATAATTTATTGGTATCCATGTCCTGATATTGGATAATAATATCCATCCATGAAATAAGCGTTTCAAGTTTTTGGTTCAATAGGATTGATTAATAGGATTAGACTGCCCTACAAAGATGCATTTTTTTCCAAAGAATGTAATTTTCTAAACCTTATTTTTTCTCCTAATTTGAATTTTTTATAATCTCACTGCCTTTATTAGGTTATGAAGGATACTGTAATTAGTTTTTAGTTCCTGAATGGCAGTATTAAACAGCAGGTGAAATCCTTTTTTCTTCATTTTATATCATAAGTGCCAACTAATACGTTTAATAGCATATCTATCTATTCTATCATTTACCAAAAAATAAGCATTTATGAAGCAAATTTGTCTGATTTATGTTTGTTGCTTTTATCCAGCATTGCTATTTGCCCAGCAAATCTGCTTGGATGTACCCATCGGCTGCCCTATGGCATCGGATATTAACCAAGGCGCCTTTATGCAAGATCTAAGATGGCCTATAGGATCGACTGTAAGGATAAAATTTATAGATAGAAATGCCGTGTTTGAAGAGAAGGTAAAAATCTATGCAGCAGAATGGCTGGAATACGTAAATCTAAAATTTGAATATGTGGAAAGTGACCAAGCAGATATTAGAATCGGTTTTAGAGATGGAAAGGGCTCATTTTCTCTCATAGGAACACAGGCTTTGACGATGTCACAAGATGGTGTTTCCGGAATGGCTTATGTGTGTAATTCGGGCATAACGATGAATTTTGGTTGGTTTGATGAATATTCCACCACAGACTATGAATATAAGCGAATCATCCTGCACGAATTTGGGCATGCCTTAGGATTATTACATGAACATCTAAATCCGCTAGCAGGCATAGAATGGAACAAGGAAAAATTATACGCCTACTATTTACAAACACAGAACTGGACACCAGACATGGTGGATAATAATATATTGATTCGCTATGATGTAAACCACACTAATCATCAATATGATGCACATAGCATTATGCACTATCCAGTACAAAAGGAATTTACAAATAATGGCTATGAAGTACCTTGGAATTATGAGCTTTCTACGAGTGATAAGTTGCTTGTCGCACAACTATATCCAAAGGACAATCTAAGTATAAATAGCGATGCCTATCGTATCACAGGAATATTTTATGATGCTTCCCTGTGGGGAGTAGCTATGACCAGAACCTATAATGGACAGGCTCAAGAATATTTTTTAGACAATAATTTTCCACAGTCTAAAATAGATTCATTAATGACAAAAGGATATGCCGTAACTGAACTCAAGTATGCACACAATAAGTGGGCCGTAGTCATGACGCACGGATGTGGCTATATGGATCAATATTATCGAATGAATTACACTATGCCAAGTGAAGAAATTACAGCGGCAGCAGCTAAAGGCTATACCCTCAGCCATATAGACTATGGAAATGAACTATGGGTATCTGTACTGACTAAACATCAGCTACCTCGTCATCAAATATGGGATTATACCCAATTGATAGATCCTAGTAATGTAGCCGCACAAAAAGCAAAAGGATATAGAATCACCCATCTATCATTTAAGGATAAATCATGGAATATCATCTATACCACTAACACAGGAATATTAGATCAATTTCTATATGAATCCATGGAATTTCCCCAAGCAAAAATCCAAGTATATTGGCAAGAGGGATATACAATTGAGGAACTATTATTCATGGATAATAAATGGGTATTGCTTATGAATAAAGAGGAAAAATATAGACAACAATGTTGGAGAGTAGCTCCTTTTTTTCCGGCACAGGAAATTGCAAAGCTCTGGAATGAGTAGGTATCTCCGTAGGATAATATTCAGCTTACTTAGTGCAATCAAGAGTAGTAAGTAGTAGTCATAAAATGAACTAGATAGCTAGATCATTTACTATAATTCGATCATTGTATCACCTAAAGATCAGCATAAGTCACATTAAGTATATCTAACTAGGGCTTGCTAAATAACTCTGAATTCTTTTAGTGTAATAGGTTCTAGCCATTGTGAATGCAAAGTATATTCACATAATTTTATGGGTTTCTATAAAAAAAGCTTGCATCCTAATTACAAAATATTATCTCATATACATTGCTCCTTCATGTTGTATTCGCGATAGGGATAGACGCGAAAAGCCCACAGCGACGCAGGAGCGAGGACTTGTAGCAAATAGCCCGGGCCGCAGGCATCGCCATAATCACATACCTATAAGTTATTTAACAAGCACTAAATAGGACCATATCCCCTAAAAAAATTATCTTTACCGCTTATGGAGATACCTTCCAAACTTATTGCAGATGCAGTAGCAGAATTTAGCCGGCTACCAGGGATAGGTAAAAAAACGGCGCTGCGCATGGTGCTATATTTATTACAAAGACCCAAAGAAGAGGTCAGCTTGTTTAGCCATTCCATAAAAAAAATGAGGGATGAGATTAGCTATTGTGCCACCTGCCACAATGTATCGGATAACCAGTATTGTCATATATGCTCCAATCTATCGAGGGATCAACATACAATATGTGTGGTAGAGAATTTTAGAGATGTTATAGCCATAGAAAATACGCAGCAGTACAGAGGGCTCTATCACTTGCTCGGCGGCGTAATATCACCAGTCGATGGTATAGGCCCTGACAAGCTGAATATCGAATCCCTAATGACCAGGATTGAACAAGCACAGGTACAAGGACATCATGCAGTAAGAGAAATAATAATGGCATTAAATCCAACTATCGAAGGTGATACTACCATTTTTTACATCACAAAAAAACTCAGAGAACTCCCAGTCAAAATCACAACCATATCACGTGGGGTAGCATTTGGTGGTGAGCTTGAATATGTCGATGAACTTACGCTAGGTAGATCGATTAATTCCCGCTTGCCTTATGAAAATTATTTAGTGCAACAGAAACTATAATGCCTAGCCCGCTATGACAAAACTATCCATCATTATCGTTAATTACAATGTAAAATATTTCTTAGAACAAGCTATCCTAAGTGCACAAAAATCTATTGCCTATACTCAAAAAATAGAACCGAGCTGGGATATTGAAATATATGGAGTCGATAATGATTCTAAGGATGGGTCAGCCGAGCTGGTAGCAAAAAAATTCCCTGAGCACCACCTCATCGCCAATGAAAAAAATTTAGGCTTTTCAAAAGCCAATAACCAAGCTATAAGGATCAGCGATGGCGAATATGTCTTATTGCTCAATCCTGATACGGTGCTAGAAGAAGACACCTTGTACAAGAGTATCTTATTCATGGAAACCCATGCTGATGCAGGTGGATTAGGTGTAAAAATGATTGATGGTACTGGTCGCTTCTTGCCTGAATCAAAAAGAGGTCTCCCGACTCCATGGGTAGCTTTTTGTAAACTCACTGGCCTATCAGCTCTATTTCCTAAGTCAGCCCTATTCAATCGCTACCACCTAGGCCACCTATCCCCTGAAGAGACTAATGAGGTTCAAATACTCAGTGGTGCTTATATGTTCATGCGGCGGGCTACCTTAGATCAATGTGGCCTCTTAGATGAAGACTTTTTCATGTACGGCGAGGATGTCGATTTATCCTATCGCATCCTACTAGCAGGTTATAAAAATTATTATTTAGCCGACACGCGTATCATACACTACAAAGGTGAAAGCACTAAAAAAGGGAGCCTTAATTATGTGCGTATGTTCTACAATGCTATGGCACTCTTTGCACAAAAACATTTTGGTACTAACAAGGCTTATATTTATTTTATAAAACTAGGTATTTATGTAAGAGCACTAATCACTTTATTAGTCGGCATTATTGCCAAGGCATTGCCTATACTGATTGATGCGAGTTTGCTGTTACTAAGTATGATCGCTGTCAAATATTTTTGGGAAAACAATATTAAAGCAGCGGAGAATCTACACTACCCAAGCAGCTATCTCTATTTCAATATCCCATTATACACAGCCATATGGATTGCCAGTCTATGGGTAAGTGGGGTATATGACCGTCATAAAAACTTATTGAGGATCGTACGCGGCATACTTACAGGATCATTGATAATAGCAGCGATCTATGGATTTCTCGATGAGAACTATCGAAGCAGCAGAGCACATATTCTAGCAGGTAGTGCCTTAGCCATCATCGTACTACCTCTATGGCGCATACTATGGAGTTATGTTAATAAATCCGATTCTCCCATAGCCTCTGATGGAATTAAAAAAATAGCAATTGTAGGCGAGATGGATGAAGTAATGCGTGTTCGCAACCTACTCAATCAATCCATACAACAGTACAGCTATGTAGGATACTTTAGCAATGCAATCAATAGCGAGGATCACTTTTGCTTGGGCAAGATAGAGGACATTAATCTAATACTTCCACATACTGAGGTCAATGAAATTATTTATTGTGCTAAGAATATTTCATCGAAGGACATATTCAATAGTATGACCACACTGGGAAATGATTATGATTATAAAATCGTGCCGCCTACCTCAACGAATATTATAGGCAGTAACAATAAAAACACTGCTGGAGACTTATATACTTTAGAAGTCAATATGCAGCTACAAGACCCTTTCTATAAGCGACAAAAGAAAATACTAGATCTGATCGTTGCATTCCTATTATTCCCACTATTGCCCTACTATTTGGTTACTGGCAAGATCAGTTTTATAATGAATTGGGCAAGGGTATTAATGAATAGAATGACCTGGGTGGGCTATGCCGATCATACTAACCAAAGCCTCCACTTGCCACCTTTAAAGCCTTGTGTATGGTCGATTGACAAAAGATTTCAACATACAAATACCAGTACAGTGCTGAGCCAAATAAATTTTCAGTATGCAAAAGACTATACGCCCTATTTAGACTTAGAAGTAATATGGAAAAATTGGTATAAAGGCTAATATTAGGAACAACTATGCACAAGGATTCCTGCATTTTCGCAGAAAAGCTTGCACCAAAATTATGATAAGACGCTGCTTACGTAGTGCACTTTCAAGTTGTATTCGCGATAAGGATCGCATCAAACCAAGCCTAAGTGCAGGTTCTTGTTACCTATAACAAATATTAAGGGGTCAGGCAAATTGGCTTGGCTTCGAAGTTGCGTGAGGTCAAGCAACTTAGCACTAATTTTATGATTCTTAGTTATTGATGGCCCTAATTAGCAGACCTAACATAACATCTTGAATAGCTACGTTCATAATAAAAATTGGAATAAAGCTCTTAATACTGCCCATCTAATTATTGGGTCTGCAGGTACGCCCACCACTCATTAGCCTTGACTTGCACTTATGCTTATGCCTTACACTGCATTAGCCTAAAACCAACAAATAATACATAACCCTTACCATTAGGCAAGATCTAAAAAGTGGTTTATAATTTTACAAACTCTTTTTTGATACTTTTTTGATCTGATAGGAGCAAGATGGTGTATATCCCTTGGGCTAAATCAGCGGTAGAGATAATGGGCTTGGAACCTATTGCTAAGTTCGATTGTTTTAGGAGGATGCGTCCTGCTACATCCACGATATGTAATTCCTTAATGGCAATATCAGTAGGCAGTTCCACGATCATATAATCACTCGTAGGGTTAGGATATATAAGCACATTATTGCTTACCTGAGCTATAGAATTAATTACTTGTGGCAGAGGTTCTATTATGGGTTCATTGCTATAAAAGATAATGGAAGATGCCACTATCAATTCAGGATTGTATCCATCCTCGCAATTAGGACAAGTAACACCTGTTACGCAATCAGGATTATTAGGGTGACAAAAATCGTAATAGCTTTCATCGAACACATAATCCAATCTTATAGAATCGGGCAGGCTATTGCCATTAGCCAATTCAAAATCGAAAAATGGCGCGATAGAACCAGGACACCACCCTGCCCTATCGAAATACCATGTACCACTTTGAGGATCACAGTTATCGGGATTTGGATCGCAGTTTGCAAAATTATATTGGGTAAATGTTTCTACATTATCGAGCCATATATGGTGTGTATTGTAGCTAAATTCTGCGGCATTATCAGTATTGTTATCACCCCAACCATGTCCAGTGGATACTAGTTTTATTTTAGCCGCTTCAGTCTGTGACGGCACATCGATATGCAAGCTAGGTACTGGCTGAAGATTAGCGGGATCACCAAATGGATAGGATTGCTCCCATAACTTATTGATGTGGGTATAATCATAAGTGGGATCACCCGCACGATAATCAAAGCTCAGTGAAAATTCATAACCATTATCATAAGCCCCATATTCGATTTTAAAATTTACAATGCCTTGCAATATTGATTTAAAATCGGTTAGATCTATCTGATGTGAACATGGAGTACCATAGGGAGTTACATACCTAATTATTTCTTGCCATTGTCCTTTATAATCTTGTGCTGAAATCTTAGCTACATAATCCCAAGCGCCACAGCCTCCCATTGGTGGACAAGAGAGTGTGAGGTTCGCCAATATTTGATCATAGGCACCAAGATAGCATGGCAGCTCAGCGGTAAAACTTGTTACTGGCGATGCACTGGTAATCCAATACTCATCTAGGGCTTCAATGGATTGATCTGCTATATCTGTATTGTTGATATTTAGACTCAACAGGCTTACAGCCGTGCCACCTAAATTATTATCGGCTTCGATAAATACAAATTGAGGTCCATATCCTAGTGGTTGCCAGTAGGTGTAAAAATAGCCATTGCCGCCATTGTGCGCTTGCAAGGTGTCAGTACCATTAATAAACCTCAATTTATCCACATAGAAAAGTTCTGGATGGCCTATTGTAGCGCGTACAGCAATCAAGGCTGGCTTGAGTTCAGTCATATAATAATTCTTTTGATCCAGTCCTACTATATTCGTTATTTGTGGCACATATAATTCTGGATCCAGTACTTCAAATGAATTGATGATAGGAGCTGCCGCTTCATACTGGGCATCACCAGCCTGTGTAGCTCTGACGACCACGGTACCTGTTGCTCCTGTTAGGGTTACTATATTGCCCGCCACTGTTGCAGGGCCACTTAGTATTTCATAGTTGACTGGCAATGCGCTTGTTGAAATAGCATTGAGTGCGAATGGTGCGTCGCTGAATAATTTTGCAGGCAATGCGGGAAAACTGATTGTTTGATAACCAGGCTCTAAACTGCCATTAAAATTAGAGTTAGCACCTATCATTTCAAAATTCAAAAGATCCGCATCACGCTCTCCAAATCCAGTGAGTGACTGCAACTTACTTATGCTTGAATTATCTTCGCCAGGAAAGCCTTGATTCATCTTATAATACAATTCTAAGTTGGCTTCATCTCCTACTAATTCATTATCCATCATGTCAGTGATCTCCGCTTGGGTAAGGCCCTTGCTCCATAGGCTTACTTCATCCGCTCTGCCGCCAAAATAAAAATTGAGATTCGACAATATACTGCGACCAATGGTAAATGCGATGCTACTATCCGTTAAGGTGCCTGATGCTGAAACCGAACCTATTAGTACACCATCGACATACATTAATATTTGTGTTCCGGAATATACAAATGCAAAGTGTTGCCATGTATCGGCCATCACTACACCTGCTGGCACGATCACCTCTTTCAATACACCATTGCTATTTATAAATCGACATTCTACTACCCCATCCGACAATTGCAAAAAATAGAATCCTGAATTGCTGCCCCTTAGGCCGATCATTCCTTGACCATACACTAAGTCATCCGTGTAGAACCAACCTGCCATTGTCATACCAGTAGAACCTATGAGATACTGAGAACCATTCTCTAGATACACATAATCATTCGCCCTATCAAAATGCAGATACTGATTCGACTGGCTGATGAGGAGGGATGAAAAAAGAAAACTCAACAAAAGGAAAAAGCTGCGCATGGAAATATAATTTAATTGAAATTGTAAATATACCAATAAATAAAAAAATGCACACATAGAAAAGTATCATCTAGGTATTATCTCACCAAGTTATTATAGAGATTTTATAACACGAATAGTCTTGTATCAAATAAAAATAAAAACACAAGTGACAATATTTCCGAGCAATAGGTCAATCAAAAAAAACAATGATTAAGTTCCTATGAAATAAAAACCAAACCCCATAAAGCACAATATGGATACTGAATTGCGATATACACATAATCACTTTTATGAGTTATCTATCAGACAATTAAAACAACATTTGGGCGATGCCTCCGGCCCGGGCTATTCAGGGCTTCACTGACGCTTCGGTACTGAAGTGGCGGGCTTTCAACAGCATTAAATTACTATAGCCGAAAGCCCGCCACTTCAGTACATACCCTTCCTATCCCTATCGCTTTTTAACGATTCAAGATTAACGATTTTCGATTTTCGATCCTGAATCTGGTTGCAGCAACTACACAAAGTCTAGCGTCTATTATCCAGTGTCTAGAGTCCAGCTAAAGACCGAGTAGGCAAGCGGGAATCTCACCCGCAAGCCTCTCACAGAACCGTA
>CAYZQX010000118.1:0-9965 GCA_964480615.1 uncultured Chitinophagales bacterium
CAGAGGGCCGCAGCGAAGCGGAGCTATGGATAGCGCGACCACCTGAATCCTAATGGCCACAGAAGGGCAAGGATTCAGGTGGGGATGCCCTAATGATTCGTTTTCTATTATTTATGATTTTGTGAAATAAAACAATCAATTTGACGCATAAAAAAACCCTCCTGAATCAGAAGGGTTTTTAATGAATATTGTATCAATTATTTCAGCTAAGCGACTAAGAAATTTCAAGTTCTTCAGGACTTGTTTCTTGTACTGGAGCTTGCTTGTATTCTAGGCCATTGAGTTGAGATTTATACTGCTCGATATAGGCTTTGAAGGCTGGCAAGTGTTTCTTTTCCAGTGGCTCTGAAATCGTTATTTTTTCTTTTAATGGATCTACCTGTACACCATTTTTCCAAAAACGGTAGCATACATGTGGACCAGTGGCCAAGCCCGTGCTGCCTACATAACCTATCACCTCTCCTTGCTCTACAGACTTGCCTCTACGCATCCCTTTGGCAAACTTGGACATATGGAGGTATTGTGTGGTATAGGTTTTATTGTGCTTGATTTTTACATAGTTTCCATTGCCACCATTACGAGCTGCTTCAATGACTACCCCATCGGCAGTGCTCATAATAGGCGTACCATGTGGAGCGGCATAATCCGTACCCAAGTGTGCCTTCACCCTTCTTAGAACTGGATGAAAACGGCGCTTGTTATAACGTGAGGAGATGTGTGAAAATTTAACAGGCGCTTTGAGGAAGGCACGTTTTAATGTGTTGCCCTCTTGATCATAATATCCGCCTTTAGACTGTTCTTCGGCCTGAAAGAAGTAGGAAAAAATCTCTTCCCCATTTTGTGTAAAACTTGCCGCTTTGATCTTGCCAGTCTCGACAAATACACCATCGGCATATACCTCTTCAAAAATTACTTTGAACTTATCGCCATTCTTGATCTTAAAGAAATCCACAGTCCAAGCATATACATCGGCGAGTTCTACAGCTATCTTAGGCGATACCTGAAGATTTTCCAATGACTCATATAAGCTACCGCTGATCTCACCAGCAGTGGCTCGTTCCATATAGGTCAAGGCTTTGCGATGCAATAATACTTCTCCGTCATTTCGGAAATCAAAAATTACAAACTCCGTTTTACTGGGTTCATAGATCATAAACACAGGCAAATCCGTATATGGATCGGCCATCGTAATAAAGGACTTTCCTGGACGAATGCTCTTATAATCAAATATTTTTTCGCATTTCTGAATCATACGATTGGCCATTTTGCCGTCCACCGAACAATCCTGAAATATAGAACCCAAGACTTGGTTCTTATCAACAATACTTTGATATACCTTGTAATTTCTTACGGGTATATTGTAATAAAAGCTATTTGGATCTTCCTTAGGTCCCACTAGGCAGGGATCATCGAAATCAAATGCACTCGTAAAAGAAAACGGAAAACTCCCCAAAAATACAAAAATCAGCCAATTAATTTTCCCCATTAAAAAATGCTTTTTTGTTAAAATACGCTTCAAACGCGGTGCAAAATAGAAAATAATATTTATAAACCAAGAAATTTAACGAGAAATAATATCCACATTCGATAATATTTTGACAAAAATCAGCACAAGCCAGCTATCTTTGCGCCTCAAAATCACATCAATTGACGTCCGAACAAAATCCCCGTAAGAAATTAGACAAGAAATCACTACAAGACATATATTATATTTTTAAATACATAAACCCTTATAAATACTGGTTTTTAGCTGGTACAATATGCCTTTTTCTCTCTACATTTACCGCTTTGGTATTCCCATACCTCATAGGAAAGCTCATAGGTGTCAACGAAATTGATGCCAAAATGAATGGATTAGACCAATTTATAGGTGTGGAAAACTTAAGTTTGAAAACAATCGTGCTAGCCCTAGGAATATTGGTGTTATTACAGGGTTTGTTCTCTTTTTTAAGAGTAATTACCATGGCGGTCGTCAGTGAAAAGAGCACAGCAGATATGCGCAATCACCTATTTGACAAGATTATTTCGTTGCCGATCTACTACTTTGAACAGAATCGCGTAGGGGACTTAACCAGCAAGCTCACGTCGGATATTGTACAGATTCAGGAGACACTCAATTGGAGTATGGCCGAGATGCTCCGACAGATTATTACACTGATAGGTGGACTATTCGCCATCTTTTTGATTTCTCCCAAGCTATCGCTGATTATGATTAGCACTATGCCCATACTTGTAATCGGCGCGGTAATACTAGGTAAACGATTAAAAGTACTGAGTAAGAAGACACAAGATGAACTGGCAGGGGCTAATGTGGTAGCTGAAGAAGTTTTTCACAATATGATCGCTGTAAAATCATTTACCAATGAAGATTTTGAGACTAAGCGATACGATCATAAGATGAGCCAAGTGGTAAAATATGGATTGAAAGCTGCTCGATTTAGAGGCGTATTTGTGGCATTTTTTATATTTAGTCTTTTTGGGAGTATTACTCTTGTATTATGGCAAGGGATGAAGATGGTGAGTGCGGGAACTCTGGATATAGGGATTCTCACCTCATTCATACTTTTTACGATTTATATAGGCGCATCGGTAGGTGGACTTGGCGACCTCTACACAAGATTGCAAAAGACCGCAGGCTCTTCCCAACGCATCCGAGAAACGCTGGAGCAAGAGTCGGAAACTGATTTTGAAAGGAGGACAGACCGACTCAAATTGAAAGGAAATATTAGTTATCAAAATGTACAATTCTCCTATCCGTCCCGCAAGGATGTAACAGTGCTCAAGGATATTACATTAGAAATACAAGAAGGCAGTAAAGTTGCATTAGTGGGTTCTAGTGGAGCAGGGAAATCGACAATTGTTCAATTGCTTATGCGACTCTATGATCTCAATAAAGGCCATATAACCATCGATCACAAAAATATAAATGAATATACTCTTGCAGAATTGAGAAGCAATATAGGCATTGTACCACAGGAAGTCATGTTATTTGGTGGTAGTATAGGCGAAAATATCGCTTATGGCAAAACTGATGCAAGCCAAGAAGAAATCATTGCTGCTGCTAAAAAAGCCAATGCATGGGAATTCATACAATCATTTCCCGATGGGCTAAATACAATCATAGGTGAAAGAGGAATAAAGTTGAGTGGAGGCCAGCGTCAACGCATAGCGATCGCACGCGCTATACTCAAGGACCCTGCCATCCTCATACTCGATGAGGCCACCAGCTCGCTGGATAGTGAATCAGAAAAATTAGTGCAAGAGGCATTAGATGAATTGATGAAAAACAGAACCAGCATTATCATAGCCCATAGATTGAGTACGATACGCGAAGCGGATAAAATATATGTATTAGAAAATGGCAGGATTGTGGAAGAAGGACATCATACTCAGTTAAGCAACCGCTCAAATGGTATCTATAAAAACTTTTTGGCATTGCAAATGCAAGGGGAATCAGTAGAATATTGAAATTAATACTATAGAATACTTATAGGAGATAATCACTGAATCTTAGTAGCACTACCCTTGCAATGAGAACGATTATCAATATAGCTTATCTATACTTATTAATTGGATATGTATAGATGTTATAGCACTACAATAACAAAAATTAATATGTGCGTTGAATACCTATTGATTTGAGCTCAAAATTTTTAAATATACCATTCGCTACCCAGTTATGTGCGCACCAAGGTATAAGTGAAAGCCCTTTCGCACCAAAGCCATTGAATATTCCGATACAAGGCTGTGTATGGTGCCATCCTATATAGGGCATTCTATCTTTAGTAGTAGCTCTGATACCTACATCAAAGGTAAGATCACTAGGTACATAGCTAAGCATATTGCTACAGCTATCCATAAGCTCTTGCTCGTCCTTGTCACTAATTATTGAATCCCCAACACCTGGATTATGGGTAGCCCCTACCCACCAATTACCAGTGGGCAACTTAGCAAACATCATATTGCGTTTATACATAATTTCGTTATTAAGTGTAGAGCTGCTAAAGTAAGCATAAACGCCTTTGTTAGGTATAATAGGCAGGTGTTGAAACCAAGGATTATTTGCATTCAGAAAGCCTTCGGCAAAAATGACCCTCTCAAATTTAATACCTTGAAATACTGGCTGAGAGTCATCTAAATAAAGCTGGTCATAAGCAAATAAACATCGTATATACTGCTGCTTAGCTGTATAATATTCCCTCAAAGCATGGACCATTTTCTTTACATCAACCTGATATGCGTTCGTAATATAACCTTCACCAAAACTTGACCTATTGTGATTTGACAAATACTGTTCAGCATCTTCTAAATATTCCTTATAAGGTGCTTCAATCGTTCTTGCGTTGTAATCGTTTTGTTCTCCAGCACTTTCAAATATTCTCAGCACATTTTTTTGATACAACAATTTATGACCTACTAATTTTTCTATTTCCAAATAAGTATGCCTTGCCATTGGAATTAGGTTGTCGATGTTCCAAGATTTTACAAGTCGTCGGCCAGTAATGGGATTTATTATGCCACTCGAATGAAAATGTGCCGCCGAAGGATGATCACTGCCTACCAACAGTGAACTTATATGGTTAGCATCTAAAAAATACTTGAGCAATAAACCTGCAGGCCCATTTCCAACAATTAATATCTGATGATCGGCGGAAGTCATTATTATGAATAAGAGGGTAAATATATGGTATTCACATGAAAGCTCCTAATAAGTTAATACTAGGTGGATAGCATATTAATCAATATTAGTTTAAGAACCTAAATCATAACATATTAAAAGTGACAAATAATTGATAAAGGAGCTAAATTGATGAATTTACTAACCGTTAATAAACACTCCAACTCAACCTATATTAATATTGCAATATTGCTTTAATTAGTTGTATTGTACTACTCATTAGAATACACAAATGAGTTAGAAGTTAAACAACAATGTATAATATGTAGCAAAATAAATCTTGTATATCATTAGTTATCAATTCCTACTGTTGTTGCTGATGAATGGTTTTAAAGCGATAGGGATAAAAAGGGTTTAGTACAGGGGTGGCTGACTATTGCTAGTCTAAAAATAGGTTGTCAGCCACCCCTGTACCGAAGCGTCAGCGCAGCCCTGAATAGCCCGAGCCGGAGGCATCGCCCATATTTGTATTAATAATTACCGAAATAATGTCCTAAACAAAATTATAATTGCAAGCAATATTACATTTAAACATCAGCTAATTAATTGCTGTATGTAAGTAATTAAATAGGCGACAATGAAATTAAATTTGTACTTTGGTGCTTGGATCACAACGGTCTATCGCAAGATGAATACAAGCTATCAAGTAGCCATAATAGGTGCGGGATTTGGCGGGATTATCGCCGCATTGAGATTAATAAAATCAGGCATTAAAGATATAATCCTATTAGAACGCGCATCCGATGTAGGAGGCACATGGCGGGATAATAACTATCCAGGTTGTGCATGCGATATCCCATCGTCATTGTACTGTATAGCCGATCATCCAAATCCCAAATGGACAAGATTTTTTTCAGGGCAAGCAGAGATATGGTCATATATGAAAAATCTTTGCAGAACGCAAAATCTATATCAATATCTTCAGTTAAATTCTGCTGTAAAACAAATAAAATTTGATGAACAGACTGGCAATTGGTCACTCACAATCGCTAGTAAAGATAAAGACGCCTATACCATCCATTCAAAATTTGTAATATCCGCAACTGGCCCGCTCAATAGGCCGTCGATTCCAGCGATTTCTGGTCGAAATCTATTTAATGGTCCACAATTTCACTCCTCAGAATGGCAACATGATTTTGATCCCAAAGATAAACGGATAGCACTAGTAGGAACGGGCGCAAGTGCTATACAAATAGCACCTGAATTAGCGCGATGTGCTGACCAGTTATATGTCCTGCAAAGAACCCCTGCTTGGATAACACCTAGAAGAGATAGCACAGTGAGTCCTTGGTACCAAAAATTAAGCAGCAATATCACAATAATAGAAAAATTAAAGAGAGAAATTATTTTTTGGATTAATGAGTTTGTGGGCATGGGTATGATAGGCAATAAAACGGTGCATAATCTTAGCACTAAGGCTGCTAAGAATCACTTGTATAAACAAGTTAAAAATTTAGAACTGCGCAACAAATTATTACCTAACTATAAAATCGGTTGTAAACGCATATTGAGATCTGATGATTACTATCCTATCTTTGAACAACCAAATGTGCGATTAGTTACAGAAAGTATTCAAGCTATAGATAACACTCATATAACCTTAGCTACTGGCGAAAAAATAACTATTGATGCAATCATATGGGCTACAGGTTTTATCGCAGCTGACATCGAATTAGAAGGTGAAATTATAGGGCTCAAAAACAGATCACTCATTGCTGAATGGAAAATTAAAGGCGCTCAAGCTTATAAAGGAACAATAGTAGCAGGTTTCCCCAATTTGTTTTTCATTTTAGGACCTAATACAGGCTTGGGGCATAACTCTATACTACATATTATGGAATCACAAATGGACTATATACTGAAACAAATTGAGTTTGCACAAAGTCTTCCAAATGATCAATACCTTGATGTAAAGCCGACGATAGAAGAAAGTTTTAACAAGCGGTTACAAGCCAAACTTTCTAACACTGTATGGGCTTCAGGATGCCATTCTTGGTATATCAATAAGAATGGTCTTAATACAACAATCTATCCTGGCCTTAACCGACAGTTTAGAAAAGAAATGAATCAGTTTGAACCAAGTAACTATGAACTAATGAAAACAAGACAAATTGAATAAGATAAAATTCGATTCTTCCAAACTTGAATGGCTATAAAAAGACTAAAGGTCTTCAATCCTCCACAAACCTAAGGACTTATCCTTATAAATACCATCGAGCTCTGTGCAATTTTCATTGATGTAAAGCAATGGGCTAGGCCAATTAAAAGGTGCAATGGATAAGTTTATAGGCCGCCAATCACCTGTAACTATATCCACATTAGATTTATAATTTGTAAAGGTGGTGGTGAGTAGATAGGTACATTTCGAACGTTTGATATTTGAAAATGCCTTTTGCTGATCGGCGAAACTAAAATGTACTAAGCAGTCCCTCACTAATAATAATTCACAAGGAGGCAAGTCATCCTCCATTAGATTCAATTTCATAAACTTGCAATTGGGCTTATAATATTTTTCATTATTCCCTTCCACAATCTCCTCTACAATATCACCTCCTATGTAATACAAATCATCTGAAACCACATACTTCATCCAGTTAAAATCACCACAAGGAAGATCTAACATCGTATTAATATTCTTTTCTTTAATCAAGGATTTTAGCGACTCTATGAGTATCGAGGTTTGTGAGAGCGAAGATCCAGGACCTGATACGGATTCACTACTTGCCCAATAATTATTTTTAAAAATTCGGTTAAAAACTTCTTCAGGTGTCTTATCAACAAACTCCTCACTTACTGGTTTTTCTTCTTGCAAAAAACCTAATTTACGGGCTATTTTTTTTAATAACATTGCGCAAATTTTTTTTAAATGATTACTAAATTTTTCCTAATTATTAATATGCCTAAATTTTTGCCAAATAGAAACACTACACTACAAAAAAATGTAGATCAGTTTTCTTTGTTCGCACACCATTCATCTAATTGTCAATAATAAATTATTGATGTAATATAGTTATAATATTGAAAACGAATTAAATGATCAAATCATATAAATAAAAAAAATTTTATCCTTTCTTAGCATTTAATTTCGAGGAGCTATAGCAATCTAAAGCAAAATCATATTGACTAGTCAAGGCGAGAACACCGGATTCATCTTCAATATTAATAGACTTATGACGATGTCTACCCTTCGACAAAGTTCGGGGATAGGCCCAGACTGCTCAGGCTACACTTACTGGCATTTTTTTTTATTCAATGGCCGCCAAAATCTTCGCAAGCTCGATTTGTTTTCGGTCTTGTCCGCTGACTCCCTCCCTATCCTATCCATAAATATTGATAGGTAACAAACACGCCTTTCTTACCCTATTTACATTCGTGCAGGGACGCAGCAGACAAGATTAGGCCATTCCGTATCCCTATCGCAGATAAAGGAAAGGAATTAGACTAAGTAATTCAATACAATAGGTCAATGAATGGAAATCAAATGCTTGCCGTATCAATACATAAATCTACAATCATAGTATAATATGACCATGGATAATTTCGTCACTGAATGATTGTTTGATAAACATCAAACTATTAATGAATCTACTTAAGAATATTATTATAAGCATATATTCTACCTATTTATCATCAAGTCGCATAATCAATTGCTAATAAATAACAAGCCTATTTTTTTATCTAATCATTGCCTTTAGATTAATACTACTACTGACATTAATAAAATACCAGCCAATGGATATAAATAGGTCAGCAATAATTAGGTTAGCCCCACTTTCATTCCTACTTCCATCAAGTACTCGGCTAGGTGTGGAGTAAATATTACTTGAATGAAAGGCCTATATCTAAGCTAATAACAGGATAACAAACAAATATTTCACCATACTGAATATGATAATAAGATATCTTACATTGTACTATTAAAGGTATATAAAATATTGACCGTTAAAAATAATAATATCATCTAAATTATAACCCTATTGCCCAAACAAATTGAGATTGCTCATATCTTGAATTTCATAGCCATCCGTACTAAATATTGCAGGGCTTGGTTCTGAATATTTTATATTTTTAAAATTCATTACTGCGGTTTCTTTACCATTCTCAAAGGTATGTATTTCTAATGGCATGCCGGCATTTTCCATATTTTGATGTAAAGCGGACGGATCCATACCACCTTTTTTTCCTTTCCCTGCGGATAAAAATATTGACATGTTTTTATAATATCCTCCATCAAGTTCATTAGTAAACCAAGATTCAACCGTATTTTTCCCATTAACTGTAACATATTTTACACACAAGTGGCCATCAATAATCTTTGTTTCATTGGTTTTTGTAACTGTATAATCAGAAGCCAATTCTTGCTTTTTACTTTCTACATCTACTTTAGGTATCTTTCTCTTAATGCCTGATTTATTGCCACGGTCATCAGTCATGAGCATGAGCATCTTATTATTTTGCAAGTCAAAAACCATTCTCATCCCTTCTCCTGTATCCGCACCCAAATCATTGTCAAGTGCTGACATCCACTTGGAAAAATAATAGCTCATAGTCATAGGACCATCCTTGCTTGGTTGTCCATTTTTTTCTATAAGATTCATTACGACATCAAAGCTCCCAATAAATTCATTTGGCGGTAATGAACTTAATCCATTACTGTCATTAACCGTTATTTTGGAATCATCCGTATCTACAATTATTTTATCATCTTGAATGTCAACTTCAGGAGCCTTCTCGCCTTTTTTGTTGTTTTTATTTTTTGACTTTTCCATGGCTTCTTTCATCTTTTGATTGATGAGGTCTTCCATACTTTGAGCCTGAATATTCAGTCCATAAAAAAACAGGACAATTAAAATGCAAATTGTTTTTACTTTATTCATAATAACTGGGGTTTAGGTTACACAAATATACAATTTTTTCAAATATGGAGGATTTACCTAACACAAGTTTAGATCTACGAATCTAATGCTTAGTCCATATCCAAATAATCTAACCTCTAGTATCTATTATCCATTTCCTAATTTCAAGAATTATTGTCTAAAATCCAGTTACCTACAGTCTTAATTTCTTTTCATTTTCAACTTAATGTTTTTAATCTAAAGAATGCATAGCACATCAATTGTTAATACCATAAATTCCTTTATTGATTGTGCTTGGCCATTACTTACATAGATCCATTTATTGTAAAATATCACTATAAAGATAAAATTTCAATTAAAGCAAAAGTTATTTATTAATATCTCTACTTTGTCAGATTCGCAAAACTAATTGTTTTCGATAGAAAGCCTTT